>NZ_KV804417.1:0-62065 GCF_001811315.1 Bacteroides sp. HMSC067B03
ATCCGTGTAATCCGTGCCTAAATATATTCTTTTCGGTATAGTATGGAGCTCAAACAGGGTTTTTCGGACTGACCCCGAATACCCCCCCCAAAAAAAAAGATAAGCAGACAACGTGAATAACAGCTAAACAATACAAACATAAAAGCGACACTTTCATGAGCAACAAATTTGCTAAATCCAGTAAAAAACAGTAACTTTATACCCATTGCAACACCCTACAATTAAATCAAAAATGAAAGCAAATACAGATACCCTGCAAAAACAGGAAGAAGAAAAATCCTTCCAATACCGCAGCTACGGAAAAGGAGAACTCGCCATGCTATATATCCCCAACGTCCAGCAACAAAGCGCAGTAGACCGCTTCAACGAATGGATCGAAGCCGCACCCGGACTAAAAGAACGCCTGCTATCCACCGGCATGAATCCCCGAAGCAGACACTACACACCCGCACAAGTACGACTGATCGTAGAGGTGCTGCAGGAACCTTGAAGATAAGTATGGGGCCGACTTTTTAGTCAGCCCCTTCAAACAGCTCCTTCTCCGGCAACCAGCACGAGCTGTCACTGACAGTGTTTCTGACCCGTTGTTCCGGTGGGACGGACGGGTCTTGGGACTCTTCGCAGGGGAGGTAACGTCCGCTGACGGGATCGTAGACAAAAGTAGCCACACCACCCGCTCCGAGGTGTTTGAACTTCACTTTTTCGACATAGACGCGTGTCACTCCGACCTCCTTGTCACGCTCCACTACCAAGCCATAATCCGCCTTGTTGAAGAAATCGGCAGACCCGTTTACGTCGTACATTTCCGGACGCGGAGTATGGTTCGTCACCGGATTGCGGTTCATCTTTCGGGGGTGCGCCACAAGAATCACCAGACAGTTATATTGCGTGGCAAACTCCGTAAACAGATTCAGAAAATTGGAAAGATACTGCGTTTCCGATTGCCCCGGCGCGGGGGTATGCTCGAAACGGTTGACCGGGTCGAAGACGAAGATGCGGCATCCCCGACGCAGGACAAGCTCACGGGCTTTGGCAAGCACCCGTTCCGGAGTGGCGCTGCCTTTGAGGGCGATGTGACAGACGTTTTCGGCAAGAAACTCTTCCGAACGGAGCAGAAGCCCTTCCGTCATGCCGCAACCGTTTTGAAAACGGTGTCCGGTCAGTTTCTCGACCAGCTTGCGGAGATGGTAGACGATAGGATTATTCTCCGGACTGAAAAACGCGATCTTCCACTGATGGCGCATACAGAGGCGCAACACCAGTTCATCCAGCCATTCCGATTTTCCGGCCCCCGGTATGCCCGTAACGATGACCAGCCGCCTACGTTCGTACGTACAAATCTTATCCATCTCCTCCCAGCCCGTCTCCGCACCGGGACCGAAGCCGTTGTCGAACAATGCCCGCAGATCTTCGTGCAGATCGGCGGCGGTGAAGATGCCTTCAAGAGGGATTTCTTCCGCCTGCTCGATGGCGATACGAAGGCTGTCGATCCCATATTTGACAAGATGTTCATTGGCATCCTTGCAGCCCGGTCCGTAGACGGCCACACGGCAACGTTCGGCACCCAGACGGTTGACCAGCTCGTCACGCAGTTTGAGCCCGGCAGAGTCGGTGTCAACGGCTATGATGATGTCTTTCAGATTCTCGAAGTGCGACTCCATGAAGCGGTCGAGCCACGAAAGGTTCGCGTTAGCTCCGGCAGGTACGGAGATCACGCTTTTGAATCCGGCGGCAAGGGAGGACGCGGCATCCAGTTCGCCTTCGTGGATGATGCAGGTGTCCTGTCCCAGCACGGAATCGATATTGTAGGGAATCAGTTCGGCTCCCTGCACCATCTTGAAATTTTTGGCACCGCTACGGAATTTGGTGTTGACGAGTTTCCCGTCCTCAAAATAGTTGAAACAGACGCACCGCTCTTTCGCTCCGGATTGCGACATGAACTCTTCCTGCTCCGTGATGCGCAGACCGGCGATGACGGACTGCGGAATACAACGCGTCTCTACCAGCCAACGCTCCGTAGCTTCGGAAAGCGTCGTTTTCGAAGCGTCGAACACCGGACGGCGGAAGTGCTGGGGAACGGCAGATGCCACACGACGTTTACGGGCAGCCTGTCGCTCGGCTTTCTCACGCTCTTCGGCATCGTCGGGGACGTAGAAGTCGGCTCCGCAATGGTAGCAATGGCAATGCCCTGTGTCGATATTGACCCGCAGCGAACGGTCACGCTTGTTGTGCCTCGTCGGGAGGCATTGCTCGCAGATGGTTTTAACGACACCGCTGGTATGTCTGCGGACATCGACATGATAATTAGCAAAATTTCTCATATTTCTTGTTTTTATTCTCCCCTTCCGAAAAGGAGATTTTAAGTTTGTATTAATAATTTTTCTATCAGTTCCCAATGCAGGCGGAAAGCTGAGCATCAATGGGCAGCGAGCTGAACACCAATGAGCAGCGAGCCGAACATGAACGAGCACCGAGCCGAACATGAACGAGCAGCGAGCCGAACATGAACGAGCACCGAGCCGAACATGAACGAGCAGCGAGCCGAACATGAACGAGCAGCGAGCCGAGCATGAACGAGCAGCGAGCCGAAAGGCAACGCTCACGTAGCCGGATGTCGGAGAAATCCGGAGCTAATTTCCCCACTTCCAATGCACTTCATCCCACACGGCAGACCTGTCCGGTCTTGGAGGCGCATCCTTCGGAATCGGATGCCCAAGATACGTCCGTTGCCCGCCAATGAGTTGTTCAAAGCGATACAGTTCTTCCTCAGCTGCTTGCCGGCAACTGCCGAGCAGCCTTTTCTTCAGCTCCTGAGCCGGACGTCCGCCCGGAGAGAGGTAATTGCCGAAATACAGTTTCACATCCCTCAAAAACAGCAAGCCATCTTCCCTGCCAAAGCGTCGGATATGCTCTTTAAAAGCAGCGATCACCTCCTCCTGCCGTTCCACGAAAAGTTTGCCCATACAGGAGTGCATAGCCATCGACTCCATGTAACTTTCCGATTCGGCCATCTGATCCACCAGCATCTCCCACGGAAGAACCGGCTGCAGGGGCAACTGTCCCCTATCCTCCGGTGGAGTAACAATCTGAAGTCCGTCAGAAGCGACGGCGGCAGAGTGCTCTTTCTCTGTCTTTTCTTCGTTACTACTGTTGTTGTCTTTGACAACAGTAGTAACTCTTCTCTCCTCTTCTCTACTCTTCTGGTTTTGATTCGGTTTTCCGCCTTTATCCATCGGTGTTTCCGGTGTGCTTTCCATGCGTTTCGGACGACCTCCTTTTTTGCCGTTTGCCACATTAATCATCCGTCTTTCTTCGAGCTTTGCCATCACCCTGTCCAGATAAGGCGAACGGAACATCTGCCGTTCTTCATCAAGCACAAAAAGGTCGAACTCACGGAGAACCCTTTGCAACACATCGGCATCCAAGTCATACATCCGCGCAAAAGCCCCCATACAAAGCGGACAACAGGATGCTTCATAATTGTCCGCTTTACGCAAATGCGTAAGAAGCATCATATAGATTCCGAGCGATTGCGCAGCGTCAAGTTCCATCATCATCCTGACAATATTGTCATTACTCAAAAAATTTACCTCTAAATTAAAATACTGATCTTTCTTCATATCTTATAATTAATTGACTGTGATTCAGGATGTCCCGAATTCGTTCTGCAAAGGTCTGAATACTTTTTTGAAAAACTACTTGCAGAACTGCAAACGATGTTTGACATTTTTCTATGAACTTTGCGGCATAATTAGTAAAAAGAAAGAAATTATGAAAGGATACGAAAGAGCGACCAAGGAAGAAATTAACGACCGGCTGCGTATTGAAGAGAACTGTCATGCACAAATAGAACGAATCATCCATTTGCGCCATCTATGTAATCTGAACCTTGAAGAGGCGGCAGATGTAACCAATCTCAGTATTTCCACCCTGAGCCGGTACGAAAACGAAGTGACCAAATGCAGCGTACAAAGTTTCATAACGATATGCTACCACTATCAGAAGTACCTCTATAAGCAGCATATCCCCTTCGACAGGAGTCTGTTTCTCATAGATATGAATACGTTTGATAACTAATAGAGAAACAGAGAGATAAAACGGACACACAAAGAATGAAGGCACAACACCGAAAAAAAGCAAAAAAGATGAAAAGTATCATATCTTTTATTACCTTTGTATGTGGCAAAAGCCCACCAAAAACAAAGAATCAAGCATGAACGACAATGAAATAGGCAATCCACCGGTAAAAGCATTAATCGTTTTCAGAGAGAATGGAGATACGGACAATCTTTTTGTCCCCATTTTATGCGATGCTATCAGGACGACGGGGATTGACGTACGATGTTCCACAAATGAGTTCTGGAACTCGGATACACCTTACGACATCATCCACTTCCAATGGCCCGAAGAGGTGACGGAAGGGAGTTGTGACGATCCGGACAGGATTTGCCGCCTGGAAGAGCGTATCGCTTTTTTCCGGTCCCGTGGGGCCCGGTTCGTGTATACGCGCCACAATGTCCGTCCGCATGATGCGGACGAGGTGACCGGCCGTGCTTATGACATCATCGAAGAACAAAGCGATGTGGTGGTGCACATGGGACGTTACAGTCGCGACGAATTTGCAGCCAGACATGCGGACAGCCGGAATGTCATCATTCCTCACCCTATTTATCAATACACGTACAAGGAGGACATCAGTATGGAACGTGCGCGCCAGTATCTTAATCTGCCGCAGGAGGCGTTTATCGTCACGTCGTTCGGAAAGTTCCGGAATCGTGAAGAGAGGCGGATGGTGACCGGAGCGTTCCGAAAATGGGATGAAGCAAAGAAGTTCCTGCTTGCTCCGCGACTGTACCCGTTTTCGAGATTCAACAGGTATGGCAGCAACTTCTTCAAGCGCTGGACATCCCGGACAGGATATTACCTGCTTATACCCTTGCTCAACCGCCTGCGCAGAATGCACACCGGAACCAGAATGCACGCCGGAGCCAGCGACGAACCTATAGACAACTGCGACCTGCCTTACTACATGGCCGCTTCGGATGTAATATTCATCCAACGAAAAGATATTCTGAACTCTGCCAGTATACCTCTCGCCTTCCTTTTTCACAAAGTGGTCATAGGTCCCAATATCGGGAATATAGGAGAAATCCTCCAGGATACGGGCAACCCCGTCTTCCACCCCGACAACAAATTTGATATCATACGAGCACTGGAAGCGGCCCGCCAACTGTCCGCCCGAAGGAAGGGGGAAGACAACTATGCATATGCCATTGAAAACATGAACAGCGGAAAAATAGGAAAAGAATATGCGGAGCTTTACAGAAACCTGCCCAATCTCTCTCTTTAAACGATCTCAAAAACAAACAACAATAGAGTAGCCATACACAGTATTTATGGAAAATAAAGAAATAAAAGTCAGTGTCGTCATACCTGTCTATAACACCGAAAAATATGTTCGGGAGGCAGTAGAAAGCATTATGAATCAGACACTGCGGGAATTGGAGATCATCATCATCAATGACGGCTCCACGGATAACAGTCTGCAAGTTGCAGAAGAACTGGCTGCGGCAGACAGTCGGATACAGGTGTATTCGCAAACCAACCGGGGATTGTCAATGGCACGCAATGCCGGCATCACGCATGCTCACGGAAGATACATCTATTTCATGGATAGTGATGATCTGTTGGAAAAAGATGCAATGGAGTTGTGCTACAGCAAATGCGAAGAAAAAGAACTGGATTTCGTTTTCTTTGATGCCCAGAGCTTTTTTGAAGAGAATATTCGCAATGCTCCCGCACTAAATTACCAACGTACCGATAAGTTAGAAGACAAGGTTTATACAGGTCCCGAAGCTATCAACATACAATTGCAGCACAAAACGTACACCCCATCCGCCTGTCTGAACGTTATCCGCACAGCTTTTCTGGAAGAACGGCAGCTCCTCTTTTATCCGGACATTGTACACGAAGATCAGCTATTCACGACCTTACTTTATCTGCAAGCCCGAAGAACAAGCTGTATCCAACGATCGTTCTTTCACCGGCGCATACGTAAAAATTCAATTATGACATGCGATTTTTCACTCCAAAATTTAAAAGGATATCTCACTGTTGCTCAAGAGATAGTCAAATTCAAGCAACAAACCTCTGAATACGAAATCAGGAATACTATTGATTTATATCTGTCGCAAATGCTGAATGCTGTCATTTGGCAAGCCCATGTGCTCCCTTACCCGTACCGGCTTCGGCTGGCGTGGCGGTGTCTGTTTAGATACAAAAAACTCATATCTATAAGAAGCATCGGAGTCTTGTTATTCAAATCCATCATTCACAAGTAGACCAGAAAAAGATCATTCAGACAATGGCAAACAATATTAAACATCAGTTATTTTCCGGAGTATTCTACACGGCACTAGCCAAATACAGCGGAATCATTATATCACTCGTCGTGGCAGGGATTCTTGCGCGGTTGCTCTCTCCGGATGACTTCGGAGTAGTGGCAATCGCTACGGTCATTATTGCATTTTTCAATCTCTTTACGGATATGGGAATATCGCCTGCTATCGTACAACATAAATCATTGACTAAAGAAGAACTGTCGGACATCTTCTCATTCACCGTATGGACAGGCATCGGAATCAGCATACTCTTTTTTGCCGCTTCCTGGCTGATCGCCGATTACTACGAAAGTGGGATCTTACGGACGTTGTGCCAGCTCCTGTCCGTCAACCTGTTCTTCGCCTCTGCCAACATCGTGCCGGGAGCCTTGTTCTACCGCAACAAAGAGTTCAAGTTCATTGCTATCCGAAGCTTTATCATCCAGATAGCCGGAGGCGCCGGAGCAATAACTGCCGCGCTTTGCGGAGCCGGTTTATATGCGCTGATCATCAATCCTATACTTTCCAGCATACTGATATTCGTTATTTCCTATCAACGCTATCCGCAACGGCTGCGTTTCACGTTAGGACTGAAAGTACTCCGAAAGATATTCTCCTATTCGGCCTATCAATTCTTGTTTAACGTGATTAACTACTTCAGCCGCAATCTGGATAAATTGCTGATTGGTAAGTATATGAGTATGTCAGCACTAGGATACTATGAAAAATCCTACCGCTTGATGATGCTCCCTCTGCAGAATATTACACAAGTCATTACACCGGTAATGCACCCCATCTTCAGCGATTTCCAGAATGACAAGGAAAAGCTGGCAACATCCTACGAACGCATTGTCCGTTTTCTGTCATTCATCGGTCTGCCACTCAGCGTACTGCTTTTCTTTACGGCAGAAGAAGTGACATTGATTATTTTTGGTGATCAATGGCTGCCTTCGGTTCCTGTATTCCGGATACTGTCACTTTCGGTCGGTATTCAGATCATACTCTCTTCTTCAGGTTCTATTTTTCAGGCAGCAGGTGATACAAGGAGCCTCTTTGTCTGCGGACTCTTTTCGTCCATACTCAATGTGACCGGAATGCTGGCAGGGATATTCTATTTCGGCACACTGACAGCTGTAGCAACATGTATCGTGATAACTTTTACTATCAATTTCGTACAATGTTATTGGATGATGTACCGAGTAACTTTTCAAAGAAACGCATGGATATTTATCAGACAACTTCTTTCTCCACTCCTTGTCAGCCTACTAATAACGGCATTCCTCACGCCTATATATTATATGATGGAAAATATGAATATTTTCGTAACACTTATTGCAAAAAGTTTCGTAAGTTTTATTATCTTTGGAACATATATGCAAGTAACACACACCTATGATATCACAGGCAAAGTGAAGACTCTTGCAAGAAATAGAAAGTTGGTACAAAAGAACAAACAATGAAAGGATTATTCCTCATATTCCATGGTTTCGAAGCATTCAACGGAATCAGTAAAAAGATACGTTATCAAGTAAAAGCCCTCAAAGAATGCGGACTAGAAATGCATACGTGTTGGCTAGACGATACGGACAACCATAAACGCCGTATGGTAGATGAATCGATAATCGCCGACTATGGTTTCGGGATCAAAGGAAAAATCCTAAAAAGAATCGAATTTGACAGTATCGTACATTATGTACAGAAAGAAAACATAGACTTTATCTATGTACGCTATGTCCATAATGCCAGCCCTTTCAGCATACGGCTGATGAAACTACTAAAAAAGACCGGAGCACGTATAGTGATGGAAATCCCGACATATCCATACGACCAAGAATATAAGGGACTCCCATTCGTATACCAACGAATCCTATTTATAGACAAATGTTTCCGACAGCATCTGGCACGCTATGTTGACAAGATCGTCACTTTTTCGGACTATGACATTATTTGGAATCGCCCCACCATCCGCATCTCAAATGGAATTGATTTCAGCGAAATCCCTTTAAGAGGTCCAAAGAATGATACCGCACATTCTCTACAACTGATTGCCGTAGCGACAATGCACCCATGGCATGGTTTCGACAGAGTTATAGCCGGCATGGCAAATTACTATCGTACACATACGGACACTCATGATTATAAAGTATATCTCAATATCGTAGGCTTCGGGGTTCCCGAACTGGTGGACAGCTATAAAAAAGATGTAGCCAAACATCAGTTAGAGAAATATATCATCTTTCATAGTGCCTTATACGGCAAAGAACTGGATGCCGTGTTCGAGCAGTCGGACATGGGAATAGGCAGTCTGGCTCGCCATCGTAGCGGTATTGACAAAATTAAGACCTTAAAAAACCGTGAATATGCAGCAAGAGGCATTCCTTTTGTTTATTCAGAAACGGATGATGACTTTGAGCATCAACCATACATACTTAAGGCAGCACCGGACGATTCGCCCCTTGACATCGAAAAAGTAATTCGCTTTTATCAATCATTGAAAACAACGCCGCTCCAAATACGGATGTCTATAGAGCAATCACTTTCATGGAAAGCCCAGATGCAAATTGTTATTAATGAAACCTTTGAATAAAACTATATCACTATGAATATACAGCCACTGATCAATGCTATCCGCTATAAATTGCGTTATGGCATTACTGTAGAATGGTACAATTTCTGGTACATGGCTCTCAGATGCCATCAGAAAATAACTCCGCAGGTAGCTTCCATTGATGAGACCATTCGGATAATCGTAGAAGACCAATGTTCCGTGAGCCGTTTCGGCGATGGTGAGATGCTGCTTACCAACCCGGACAAGGAAATAGGATTCCAAAAAGGAAATGTACTCTTGGCTCAGCGTCTCAAGGAAGTATTGACAAGCCATGAAGAAGGACATTTGGTTTGTATCTCCGATACTTTCGAAAACATTTATCGCTATAACCGCAAAGCACGCCGATTCTGGAGAACTCACTTCTTTCTGTATGGCAGTTGGTGGGACCGCTTGCTGTTGCCCGACAGGCTATACTACAATACATTCATCACCCGTCCCTACATGGACTTCGCTTCCAAAGAAGACTGCCCACGGTGGTTTCACCAGATGAAAGCTATCTGGAAAGACAGGGATGTCGTATTCATTGAAGGCGAAAAAAGCCGTTTGGGGGTAGGCAACGACCTCTTTGACAATGTAAAAAGCATCAGACGTATTCTTTGTCCGCCCCGTGACGCATTTGACCGCTACGAAGAAATACTGAATGAAGCGCAAAAACTCGAGAAAACCGCTCTCTTCCTGATTGCTTTAGGACCTACGGCTACTGTACTGGCTTACGATTTATTCAAGTCCGGTTATCAGGCAATTGACGCAGGGCACGTGGACGTAGAATATGAATGGTGGCGAATGGGAGCCAAACGGAAAGTAAAGCTGGAACGAAAATATGTAAACGAAGCCGCCAACGGAAAACAAGTGTCCGACGCCGGAGAATTTTATCGGAAACAAATCATTGCTAAAATCTATTAAATCATGAAGATAGCCTATTACCTGCCCTCACTACAGGCACCTGGCGGAATAGAACGGATAGTTACATTCAAAGCCAATTATTTTGCAGAACATTTTGAAGGATACGACATCACCATCATTACATCCGAACAAATGGGTAAAGCACCACACTTTCCATTATCCCCCAAAGTAAAGCATATCGACTTAGGAGTATCTTTCGACCTGCCCTACTCTCAATCCATAGTAAGTAAAGTGCTGAAGTATCCGTTCCGCTACTATCGGTTTAAACAACGACTATCGAATCTATTGAACGAACTGAAACCGGACATTACTATCTCAACCATGCGCCGGGAACTGAACTTTATCACTAAATTGAAAGACGGTAGCCTGAAAATCGGAGAGTTTCACGTCAGCCGCTACGCCTATGGCGCAGAAGCACTGAAACGTAAAAGCCCGATTGTCAACATGATAAAGAAAAGATGGGCAAACAGATTTGTCAAAAACCTGTCTAAACTGTCCAGAGTGATTATACTTACAAGTGAAGGAGCTAAAGACTGGCCGGAACTGACTAATATCAGCATCATCCCTAATCCTATTTCTACTCCTGTAGAAGGAAAACAAACAGATATTCTGTCACATAATGCTATTGCTGTAGGGCGATATGCGCCCCAAAAAGGATTTGATATGCTAATCCCCGCCTGGAGCATTGTCGCCCAAAGACATCCGGACTGGAAACTACATATTTATGGAGAAGGCGACCTGAAAGAGAAGTTCACCAAACTAATAGATGAACTACAACTAAATAATAATTGTCTGCTTCATCACACTGTATCGAATATAGCCGAAAAATACTGTATGAGTTCGATATTTGTCTTGTCAAGCCGATACGAAGGGCTACCTCTGGTATTGGGCGAAGCAATGGCTTATGGAATTGCTCCGGTTGCCTTTGCCTGTCCATGCGGTCCGCGGGACATGATAACGAATGGAAAAAACGGGCTCTTGGTAGAAAACGGAAACATTGAACAATTGGCCAAGCAAATTTGCTATCTGATTGAGAACGAGAATATCCGCATAGAAATGGGTAGGCAGGCAAAAATCAGGGCCAAAGATTTTACTATGGAAGCAATCTCGCAACAATGGAAAAGTTTATTTGAAGAATTGATGGAATATGCACCCCAATAAAAGAAGAAAAGAATGACTATCATCTATTTATATCGCTCACTAGCGGCTTTTGGTGGCGTAGAAAGAATCTTCATCGACAAGGCGAATTATCTGGCAGAACATTACGGATACCACGTATATATTATTACTTGGGAGCAAGGGGGACATTCCATCGTTTACCCTTTATCACCCAAAGT
This sequence comes from Bacteroides sp. HMSC067B03, assembly GCF_001811315.1. Lineage (NCBI taxonomy): Bacteria > Pseudomonadati > Bacteroidota > Bacteroidia > Bacteroidales > Bacteroidaceae > Bacteroides > Bacteroides sp. HMSC067B03. Next base: position 11,229 of record NZ_KV804417.1, read on the forward strand.
GACCCATATAGATTGGGGCATACTATTCTATCGCCAGTATCAATATGGGCTTTTCAAACGCATGTTCATGCAGTGGAAAATGGAAAAAGAGTTTTTTAAAAAACTCAGTAATTTCGTACATACAACTCAAGCCGACATAGTCATCGGAGCTAGTTGCGAATTCACAACTATGGCTGGTATGGATTTACTTCAAAGAAAAACGCATACCATACTGGAAACGCATAGCATGAGGACAAGTATTGAAAAAAATAATCCACCTGCCGGAAATCTATTGATGAGATGGGCATTCAAAAGAAGAGACAAGAAACTTCACCAGTATATCAAACATATGTCCGCTTTTGTAACACTGACTCACAACGATGCGAAAGACTGGTCCGACATAACACCGCAGGCAAGAATCATCCCCAATATGCTGCACCGGTATCCTGCAGAAATCAGTCCAGACAAGAAAACTCAAAAACGGATTATTACCGCAGGAAGACTGGTAGAGCAGAAAGGATATGACTTATTACTGGATGCCTGGAGTAAAGTACATCAGAAACACCCTGAGTGGATTCTTGATATATATGGAGAGGGTGAAGACAAAAACATGTTATTGGAGAAACGGAAAAATCTGGCACTGGAAAACTCCGTGTTATTTCATCCTCCCACTCCCGATATCTATCAAAAATACATGGATAGCGACTTTTATGTCATGAGTTCCCGATACGAAGGTTTTGGACTCGTTCTGGCAGAAGCAATGTCATGTGGTATACCCTGTGTCTCATTTGACTGTCCGCATGGTCCTTCGGATATCATAAAAGACCATGAAGACGGTCTACTAGTGGAGAAAGAAAATATCAAGGAACTTGCAGACAAAATCTGCTATCTGATTGAGAATGAAAATGTACGCATCAAGATGGGACACAAAGCCAGGGAAAACGTAAAACGCTTTCTGCCGGAAAATGTGATGCCACAATGGAAAAACTTATTCGAATCATTAACTTATTCTTCTAAATAACAGAACAATATATGGTAAAGTGGTATAAAACTTATCTGGAAGTATACGGGAAATCTTTTGATGAGATTTCTGACGATAGTATCCGCAAAGTCAAAAGACAACTCAAAGAACGTCAAAACGATTCTCCACTGGTATCGGTTGTACTCATTGCATACAATGAGGAACGTCATCTGATAAGTTGTATCTGGTCACTCTCCGAGAATCATTGCCATTTCCCCATTGAAATAATAGCCGTTAACAACAATTCAACGGATAAAACGGAAGAAGTATTAAAATCATTGGGAGTTACCTATTATAACGAAACGAAGAAAGGTCCGGGATACGCCCGCCAATGCGGATTGGACCATGCAAAAGGAAAATATCATATTTGTATTGATGCAGATACTTTATATCCACCGCATTACATTGAAACGCATGTAAAATATCTAATGAATCCGAAGGTTGCATGTACATTCAGTTTATGGAGTTTTATGGTTGACGAAAGACATTCCCGATTCGGACTATGGTGCTACGAAGGCCTGCGCGATATATACCTCCGCTTACAAGCCATCCAGCGTCCTGAACTCTGTGTGCGAGGTATGGCTTTCAGTTTTAATACGGAAACAGGACGTCGGTTTGGATTTCGTACAGATATTATCCGCGGAGAAGACGGTTCGTTAGCATTAGCTATGAAACCGTATGGAAAAATCGTATTTATTACAAGTCGCAAAGCACGAGTGCTTACAAGTAATGGAACCCTAAATTCTGAAGGATCACTGATTGATAATATATGGATACGGGTAATCAAAGCACTGAAAGAAATCACCGGACTCTTTATCAAAAAAACGGCATACAAAGATAAAGACTCTAATCTCATCAAATAAGGTCTCATCAAAATCATTATGGATATGGCAAAATATATAGTAAATATCATCTTAGTAACAGCTTGTCTTTTCACCTATACTTCCTGTATAAGAAAAATGAATCTATACGATGAGAATAGAAATACAGGACAAGACAATAACGAAAAAGATACAGATTCTACTCCCGTCTATATGTATCCTTTCGACAAAGAAACAGCAAACGTTACAGCAGAAATCATTATCCACACAAAAAAAGAAATACAGACCAAAGATATTAATGTCGAAATCCCTCATTTAAAATACAATAAGACATGGATGTTGATGCTAACACAAGACGACTGCATGCAGGCTGCTTTTTGCCGTACGTGGGCTGCAATAAACGGTAAACCGATCTCAAGTTCAATACCTTATCCTACTCCAACTCCCACTGATCAGAATATGAAACATCAATTATATTTTGACATCAAACATTTGCAAAAAGGGGATCTTCCCCCTACTATTATTTCCGCCAACCAATCTTTGGGATGTACAGACGGAGCAGGAAATGAAGTTCGGTTTGCTATTACTACCACTCTTGCCCCTGAAGAAAAATGGATGGATGCTGAAACAAACGTACTGCCGGGGTTTACTGCAAACTATTATCGTTTTTATATGAAATCCGGACTTATATGGGATAACATACGAGAGATGTTGAACTATGGAACAGGCATTGCCCTCCATGATGTAATGACAAAGGATGCTAATGATCCAATACAAATATTGGAACATTTTGATATTGCCCAAAACATTATTGTAGAGAAACTCACAGGAAGGGGATGCAAATTTCTTGCTGAACCCAATGGAAATAAGACATACGTAACTGCTGCTCTTCAATGTCCGGAAATTCAAACGATGACCGCACAAGCAGGAGCAATTACCCTATATCCGTATCAGGTGTCTGAAACTTTACAAAAATCTCTGATAGAACGGGAGTTTAACGATTCACCAGCATATTTTAAACAACAGATTACTGACCTGCTAAAATTACCCAAAGAAGAACGTAAAGCAATCTGCATAGGTGTTCATGGTACGGACAACAATTGGATCGACTTTTTATTATGGTTAAATAGTAATTATGGTAAAGATGGGGATGATTCGTTATGGTTTCCAAGCCAGGAAGAATATTATGAATATAACTATTATCGTTTAAACAGCCATATTAGTATAGCACAAATAGACGCAAGTTCTTTCAAATTAACAGTAAATTTACCGAGAGAAAAGTTCTTCTACTATCCTTCTACCACTATCAATTTGCCGGGAATTAGCATGTATGACATTGTTTCTATCGAAGGAAATGATGCATTGACCGGACTATCTTATGCTGACTACAAAGACGGTATCATGCTCAATATCGACTGTCGGAAATACCTGTTTGAACACGCCGAGAATTTCGTAAAACGATACGAGGCCAATCCTTCCGATGCTTCCAACAAAGCAGATGCCCTCTACTTTGTAAACATGCTGAAAGAATCGGCTAAAAAAGAGGCACTGAAAAAACGACTTCAATAAGTAAATCAACAAACATCTATTAAACGAGAATACAGCTATGAACGAAACTCTCACCCTCGAAATCCTCTTCTGGTTCGCCCTGTTCATGGTGTTCTACACCTATCTGGGCTACGGTATCGTCCTCTACGCCCTCGTCAAGCTGAAAGAGCTTTTCGTGAAACCCGTGAAACGGGTGCTGCCACCGGACAGTGACCTGCCGGAAGTAACCCTCTTCATCACCGCCTTCAACGAAGAAGACGTGGTGGACGAAAAGATGGAGAACAGCCTCGCCCTGGACTACCCTGCGGACAAACTCCGCATCGTCTGGGTGACGGACGGAAGCGATGACGGCACCAACGACCGTCTCCAAACCCGCTGGAACGGAAAAGTAACCGTCTACTTCCAGCCGAAACGGCAGGGAAAGACAGCCGCCATGACACGAGGAATGACACTCGTCCGGACCCCGCTTGTCGTCTTTACGGACGCCAACACGATGGTCAACAGCGAGGCAATCCGTGAAATCGTACTGGCTTTTCAAAACCCGAAAGTGGGCTGCGTGGCAGGAGAAAAACGTATAGCCGTACAGACGAAGGACGGAGCAGCCGCCGGAGGCGAAGGCATCTACTGGAAATACGAATCGACACTGAAAGCGCTCGACTCCCGTCTCTACTCAGCTGTAGGCGCTGCCGGAGAACTGTTTGCCGTCCGCCGCGAACTCTTCGAACCGATGGAACCGGATACGCTGCTCGACGACTTCATCCTCTCTCTCCGCATCGCCATGAAAGGATACACCATCGCCTACTGCACCAACGCCTACGCCATCGAAAGCGGATCGGCAAATATGGGTGAAGAGGAAAAACGGAAAGTGCGCATCGCTGCCGGAGGATTACAGTCGATCTGGCGTCTGCGCCCGTTGCTGAATCCTTTCCGTTACGGAATCCTTAGTTTTCAGTACACGTCGCACCGGGTATTGCGCTGGTCTGTCACTCCATTCCTGCTGTTTGTGCTGTTGCCGCTGAATATAGTCGTTTTACTGCTGGGCGGATCTCCCCTGTTTTATGGCACCCTGCTGGGGTTACAGATTCTTTTCTACGGAATGGGATACTGGGGATATTACCTCTCTACCAGACAAATAAAGAATAAAGTACTGTTTATTCCCTATTATTTCTTATTCATGAACGTGAATGTGCTCAAAGGAATCGGCTACCTGAAAAGAAAAAAAGGAAGCGGAGCGTGGGAAAAAGCAAAACGCGCGGAAAAATAAGAACAGAGAAACAAATCTTTTATTATCTTTGCATGAAACAGAATCTTATAAATCTAATCGGACAAGCATGAACAGAACATTACATGAGGCGGATAATGCGCAGAGGATACTGAAACTGACTGCCGACACCATGCTATTAGTCGATAGAAATGGCATTTGCATTGATATTGATATTCATAGCAATTTATGGTTTTTGCAAGAAGAGAGGCTCTTAGGAAAAAATATATTCGAATTAATGCCCGAACATACCCGGGAGAAGGTCTACAGCACCTTCGAAACCGTACTCCGGGAACAGCGCAGCATCAGCAAAAACTACAAGCTGGAACTGAAAAATGATACCTATTACTTCAAGTGTATCATGTATCCTTACGATGACAACGTGCTCTGCCAATATCGGGACATCACCCAGCGAAGCAACGTGAAACGCCAGCTGGAGCAGGTCAACAGGAACTTACGGGAGATACAGAAAGTGGCCCAGATCGGACAGTGGATGTACAACACATACGACAATGTATTCTATTATATGGGCTACACCGGAGTGTTGTGCGAAGAGTCCTCCCGAAGTATCTCTCTTGACAACTACCAGCAGCTTATTGTCAAAGAAGACCGCCTGAACTTCACCAACTGGTGCCGCAAAAACGAGGAAGGTCCCAACGAGGAGAGCATCAGCTACCGCGTCCGCGTTGCCGGAGAGATCTACTACATGCGTCTGCAGGCCTATCTGCGCGAAGAGCTGCCGAACGGTAGCTGCAACATCGAAGGGTACATCCAGAACATCACCTACATACAGCGTCACAGAAACGATATCAACACGCTGACACATGCCATCAACAACGCAAAGGAGAGTATCTTCGCCGCCAAAGAGGATGGCACGCTGATCTTCGCCAACCGCCAGTTCCTCCAGAATCATGGCATTCCAGAAAGTGAGGAGATCGGCAAACTGAAAATCTACGAAATAGCCGGGGACATGAAAACGGAGAATGACTGGCAGGAACGCTGCAAAGATATTCTTCACGGAGGAAGCAGAAGTTTCATCGCCCATCACCCCTCGAGGATAAGCAAAAACATACTGGCTTACGAAGGGATCATGTACAATGTCACCAACGACTCCGGAGAGGAAAGTTACTGGTCGTTCTCACACGACATCTCCGAACGGCTGCACTATGAAGCGCAAATCAAACGGCTCAACCTGATCATGGATACCACCATCGACAATCTTCCCGCCGGAATTGTCGTCAAGGAGGTCAACAATGATTTCAGATATATCTACCGCAACCGGGAATCGTACAACCGGGACCTGTGCGTCGGCGAAGCTATCGGCAAGAATGACTTCGACTACTATCCGCCCGAAGTGGCAGAAAAGAAAAGGGAGGAAGATGTACTGGTTGCCACTACCGGACAAGGACTCCACTGGACGATGGAAGGAAAAGACAAAAACGGAAACCAGCTCATTCTGGACAAACGGAAGATACGGGTGGACGGGGACGAACTATCCTCTCCTATCATTGTCAGCATCGAATGGGACATCACGGAACTGGAAAAGATCAAACGGGAACTTCAGACATCCAAGGAGAAAGCCGAAATGTCCGACAAACTGAAATCTGCTTTCCTCGCCAATATGAGTCATGAGATACGTACTCCGCTGAATGCCATCGTCGGCTTCTCGCATCTGATCGCCGAAAGTGAAAATACGGAAGAACGGCATACATTCTACGAGATTGTCGAGGCCAACAACGAACGTTTGCTGCAACTGATCAACGAGATTCTCGATCTTTCGAAAATCGAATCGGGCATTATTGAGTTCACCAGCGCACCGGTAAATATCCACAGCCTGTGTAAGGAAGTGTACGATGCCCACGTCTTCCGTACTCCACAAGGGGTGAAGCTAATCTACGAACCATCCGAAAATGGTCTGGTGATAGAGACTGACAAGAACCGGGTGTTCCAGGTGTTCTCGAACCTGATAGGCAACGCGTTCAAATTCACAAAGGCGGGCAGCATCAGCTACGGATACAAGCTGGTGAACAAGCAGGTTGTTTTCCACGTGACTGACACCGGTACGGGCATCGAACCGGAGAAAATAGAACGTGTGTTCGAACGCTTTGCCAAACTGAACAACTACGCGCAGGGCACAGGACTGGGACTGTCTATCTGTAAAACAATCGTTGAACGGTTGGGTGGCGAAATCTCTGTTTCTTCGGTGGTAGGCAAAGGGACGACTTTCACTTTCACGCTGCCTTACGAATCGAATCAAGCATCCGGAGATAGGGAAGAACAGGAAGGGAATGCGACGAATGCAAACGGAAATCCGAGTGATACGGCAGCCATGGGAACGTTCGCTGAAACGTCTGTCCAGGATGCTTCCGGCAGCGTGTCCGGAAATACAGAGGAAGGCTGTTCCGAAGGTAGTTCTGCTGATGCCTCTCCCAGCCAGCAAACGATTCTGATAGCAGAAGATGAGGACAGCAACTTTGATTTGCTGAAGGCCATTCTTGGAAGGAAGTACAGGCTGATACGTGCCCGGGATGGTATGGAAGCCGTCATGTCATACGACGAAGCGAAGCCGGACCTTATCCTGATGGACATCAAAATGCCCAATCTCGATGGTCTGGAGGCCACAAAGATTATTCGTGAGCTCTCTACCACTGTGCCCATCATCGCACAAAGTGCTTATGCCTACCAGCAGGATCAGATAGCTGCTATGGACGTCGGCTGCAATGACTTCATTGCCAAACCGATCTCGCAAGCGAAGCTCAAGGATATGATTAATAAATGGTTACCGTAAAATGAAAGCCTTCTATAGATTACTCTACTATCTGTCTATCCTGCTGACAAGTATTTTGGCTGGTTTCACATTAGCCGGAGCCTTTGCCGGAGATGCTTCACCGGACAGCTTTACGCTAATGCCTTTTATCGGATTGATTTTGCCGGTACTTTTGCTGGCTAATGTCGTCTCTGCGATCTATTGGACGGTCCGCTGGCGATGCTGGGTTTTCATTCCTTTCATCGCCATATTGGGAAACTGGGGATACCTGACTCGTGTTCTCCAGTCTCCGCTTTTTGACTCAGCTTCCCAACCGAATACTGGATCTTTGTCTCTGAAGAAAAACGAAAGAGGCACCGAATCAGCACTGACTATTGCCACCTATAACGTTAACAGCTTTAATCACGAACACACAGGTTTCTCATGCAAGGGAATCGCTGCTTACATGAAGGAGCTCGGTGTAGATATCTTCTGTCTTCAAGAGTTTGGGATCAATCATGAATTTGGTATTGACAGTCTTCGCACCATTCTTTCCGAATGGCCGTATTACTATGTACCTTCTTCTCCTGCCGGGGAGAATCTTTTACAACTGGCTGTGTTCAGCCGTTATCCTATCAAGGAGAAGCAGCTCGTCACCTACCCAAATTCCAACAACTGCAGCCTGTGGTGTGATATCGACATTAACGGCCAAACGATCCGTCTGTTCAACAATCATCTGCAGACTACGGAAGTCAGCCGCAACAAGCGCAAACTGGAAAAAGAACTTCGTGCGGACGATACCGACCGTGCGGAACGTGCCGCTCTCACCCTTGCCGATGGTCTGCACGAGAACTTCAAGAAACGTGCCGCACAAGCTGAACATATCAATCAATTGATTTCCGCTTCTCCCTATCCCACCCTGGTATGTGGTGACTTCAACTCTCTCCCTTCTTCATATGTATATCAAACGGTAAAAGGAGAAAAACTGAATGATGGTTTTCAGACCTGCGGACATGGGTATATGTACACTTTCCGATATTTCAAGCATCTGCTGAGAATCGACTATATCCTCCATTCGTCTGAGTTTCAAGGGGTGGATTACTTCTCTCCGGATTTGGAGTATAGTGATCATAATCCGGTGGTGATGAGGATGAGGTTATAAGCTTTACGCTGTATATCACTATATAGTAAGGCAACAAAAAAGCCGGTTAACTCATTATGAATTAACCGGCTCCCATTAAAATAAAATCCTTCTTTTTAACTTTAAAACTTGTATTAGAAAGTAACTTTTACTCCTAATTGCATAGACCATGCACTACCAATGGTATTGGTATATTGCCATGATGATCTTTCTTTAAAAGCTTCACGTGAATTAGCATTTATCTGGTAAGTCAAGGGTTCACCAACTTTGCTGGCAGTTTTTAATAACTGTACATTGTCATAACTCTTGAGACCACAAGATTGATATGCTCCCCATTTTGAATTAATCATATTTCCTACATTCAGCATATCAAGGCTAACCTGTATTCCATATTTACGCCCACCTAAAGTTGCATAAAAATCCTGAGCAATTTTAAAATCAAAGCGATTAATCCAAGGTGTTAAAGATCCATTACGTTCCACATATTTTCCCTTACGATCTTTAAGATAAGAATCATTGTTCACAAAATCCCAAAAATCTTTAGCTTGATCTACAGCAGAATAAGTAATAGCACCACTTTTATCTGTAATATCAACAAAGGTCATTTCATCCTGAGAGTTAGGCACGTATATTAAATCCGAATAATTGCCATCACCATTCATATCATTATAATATGTATAGGAATAACGTCCTGTATGATATCCTGAATAAAATAACGAGAACGTTGTCTTTAAGCATTTAGCATAATTAATTTCATAAGAAGCATTAGCAATAATACGATGAGGCGTAGAAAATAAAGAATAAGATACTCCAGGATCATTCAATGAATTTACTGCCACATTATTTTGCCATGCTGAATTAGGTGCTGACCCAGGATTTGCAGTCAGATCTTTAGCCATTGTATAAGTATAGCCGATAGACCCTGTAAAACCAAAATCGTATTTCTTTGTCAAAATAGCATTAAAAGAATATTGATATCCTTTATCTTCTCCATTAGAAAGTTTTACTACTACATTCTTACCATTAGTATAATCATTATACTCGTATTTTTTTGAAGCCCAATAAATACGATCCGGTTGTTCATTATACACACCCGTAGGCTCAGCCTCATTCATATTGATCTGCGCAACATTATAAATATCTCTTGTATACATTGCTCCAACAGATAACATAAAATCATACGGCAGTTGAATATCCACATTCAAATTACTACGCCAAACTTGCGGCATCTTAAACTTAGGATCTACATATGCTATAACATCAGGTGCTTGCTCTGAAGGTGTAGAAGGAAATAAACTGGGATATTTCTGCAGAGTTTCTCTATAATTAGGATTAAAACCAAAGTCAGCAGGTAAAGAGCCCGGATTTTTTTGTGTATTATACTCTACCATATTTTGGTATAAGCCCGAATTACTTGGTTGATTAGTGAACCATACAAAAGGTAACAATCCAGTAAAGATTCCTGTACCTCCTGATACAATTACGGAGCGATCACCTTTTACATCCCAATTAAAACCGACTCTTGGCGAAAACAAGACTTGTGTCTTCGGCCACTTAGAAATATCGACATGAGTATTATTTACAAAAGCTAATTCCTCTATTGACTTGTTAGAATCCAATGAATTCATATATATTGGCATATCCAGACGTAAGCCATATGTCAAACGAAAATTAGGAGTAAGAGACCATACGTCTTGGGCATATACACCAGCCATTCCGAATGTCAACTCAGAACCTGGAGCATCATTACCATTATACCCATATGTAATACCATAAATGGTAGGTACTTTTCCCTGCATAAAATCATCCATTGAATCATAACGATAATATCCGTAAGGGCCTCTCAAATAAGAATTTTTAAAATATTGGCGTTCAAAAGAAACGCCAGCAAGCAATTCATGTCTTCCTAATGATATACTCACATTATCAACAAGACTAAATACATTATTGATAACCTGATTATTAGGAGTAAACACTTCTGTACCTAAAGTTATATATTGCTTTCCGTCCTTATATATATCGACAAAAGGAAAATCAGAGCCTTTCTGCTCGCGTGTATCACTAATATGAGTATATGTGGCTAACAGTTTATTCTGAACATTATTCGAGAAACGACTATTTAACTCACCTGTTATCGATGTTACTACGTTTTTCATCTTATAGTTTGAATTACCAAAAGAAAAGGCATCCAAACCATAACGATTAGAATTAGTACTAGTTATAATAGTGGACTTAGCGCTTACTTCTCTGTCATCTTCTGAGGAAACAGAATTAAAACGCACTGTCAACTTATGGTTCTGATGTATATTCCAATCAATACGGGCCATTAACTTCCAATTATCACTTTGGAAATTATTGAAGTTCTCATACTGTCCGGGGTCATAATCATATTTAGTTTTAACAAAGTCACTGATAGTACGCATATCACCCACCCAAGTACGTGAGATACGTTTTCCGCTATCCCCTGTTCCATTTTGATCTTGGTTAGGAAGCCAAGTTACCCCCGGAGTTTCCTTATTTTCAATTTCAGCATTCAAGAAGAAGAAAAGCTTATTCTTAATGATTGGACCTCCAAAAGTTACACCATATGAATGAGAGTTGTATTCTTTTGCTTTAAGAATATCCTCACCGTCAATAGAGCTCCCTGCAAATCCTCTTGGTTTATGATAGGTATATGCAGTACCCGAAAATGAGTTTGTTCCACTTTTTGTTACAGCATTAATAGAAGCACCTGTGAAGTTGGAATATTTAACATCGTAAGGAGAGACATTTACAGTAATCTCATCGATTGCATCTAAAGATATGGGTTGAGAATCTCCTCCAGGTAAATTATTAGAACTTAATCCGAAACTATTATTAAACGAAGCACCATCAATCGTTATATTGTTATAACGTCCATCACGCCCCGCAAAAGAACTGCTTCCACCGGCATAAGGAGAGAGCTTTGTGAAATCTGTTATACTTCTGTTAATAGTAGGTAAAGTGTTCATCTGACGTTCACTTACATTAGTAACGGTACCTATTTTTTCAATAGTTTTTGGTGCTGTTACTACTACTTCATCCAACAACTCTGAACTTTCTTTCAAAGAAACATTCAATACGTAGTTTTCTCCTAATGACAACTGGATGCCCTTGTAAATGGCTGACTGATAGCCAACATAGGTGATTTCGACTTTGTAAGGGCCGCCCGTACGCATACCTTGCAGATTGAATTGCCCACTGACATTGGTCACTGTACCATAGCGGGTACCGGAGGGCTCGTGAATAGCAACGATCGTTGCTCCAATAATAGGTTCATCTTGTGCTGTTACTTTACCACTCATACTTGCTGTGGTAACCTGCGCACTCATCGTAGCAGTAATCAGTAACATTACGACCACTAAAAAAGACCGCATTCTCTTCAACATAATGTAATTTATTAGTTAATACTAATTGTTTGTTTCATTGAAACTGTGCACAAAGATAATTAATATTATTTAGACTTAGATGACAATTATGCTACATTCTTTTAAGAGAGATAAACATTTTATTGCTTTCGAAAACAATAAAGGCCCTGCAATGCTTGCAGAGCCTTTCATTTTCGTATATTAAGCGAGATTTAACTTGTAATCTGTCAGCAAATACTAGTCAGTCATTAAGTTTCTGTAACGAACACGCTTCGGCTCTTCATTGCCCAGACGTTTCAGTTTATTCTCTTCATACTCTGAATAAGAACCCTCAAAGTAGAATACATTTGAATCTCCTTCGAAAGCTAAAATATGCGTACAGATACGGTCGAGGAACCAACGGTCGTGAGAGATGACTACCGCACAACCGGCAAAGTCTTCCAAACCTTCCTCCAAAGCACGAAGGGTGTTCACGTCAATGTCATTGGTCGGCTCATCGAGCAATAACACGTTACCTTCTTCTTTCAGAGCGATTGCCAAGTGCAGGCGGTTTCTTTCACCACCGGAAAGAACACCACAAAGTTTTTCCTGATCGGCACCGGCAAAGTTGAAACGGGACAGGTACGCACGTGCATTGATATCACGTCCGCCCATACGGATCAAATCGTTACCACCGGAGATTACCTGATAGACGCTCTTGTTCGGGTCAATGTCTTTATGTTGCTGGTCTACATAGGATACCTTTACGGTCTCTCCTACTTCAAACTCGCCTTTATCCACCGTTTCCAATCCCATAATCAGACGGAAAAGGGTTGTTTTTCCCGCACCGTTAGGACCGATAACGCCAACAATACCATTAGGAGGAAGCATAAAGTTCAGATCGTCAAACAGCAGTTTGTCACCGTATGCCTTCGCTACGTGTTTGGCCTCGATCACCTTATTACCCAGACGGGGACCGTTCGGAATAAAGATTTCCAGTTTCTCTTCTTTTTCCTTCAAGTCTTCGTTCAGCAACTTGTCGTATGAATTAAGACGGGCTTTTCCTTTAGCCTGACGAGCTTTCGGAGCCATGCGCACCCATTCCAACTCACGTTCCAATGTTTTGCGGCGCTTGCTGGCAGTCTTTTCTTCCATCTCCATCCGCTTGGTCTTCTGTTCCAGCCACGACGAATAGTTTCCTTTCCATGGAATACCTTCACCACGGTCAAGTTCGAGAATCCATCCGGCAACGTGATCCAGGAAGTAACGGTCGTGGGTTACAGCGATTACTGTACCTTCGTATTGCTGGAGATGCTGTTCCAGCCAGTCGATAGATTCAGCATCCAAATGGTTGGTAGGCTCATCAAGCAACAGTATGTCCGGTTTCTGCAATAGCAAACGGCAAAGGGCAACACGACGGCGTTCACCTCCGGAAAGATTTTCCACCGGCTGATCTTCGGGCGGACAACGGAGTGCATCCATAGCACGTTCCAGTTTGCTGTCCAGATTCCACGCATCGGTTGCATCGATAATATCCTGCAGCTCTCCCTGACGGGCGAAAAGAATATCCATCTTGTCCTGATCTTCATAATATTCAGGCAAACCGAATTTCTGATTGATTTCTTCGTATTCTGCCAGTGCGTCAACAATTGGTTGCACACCTTCCATTACTACTTCTTTTACGGTCTTTGTGTTGTCCAGATAAGGTTCCTGTGCCAGATAGCCCACAGAATATCCCGGAGAGAAGACTACTTCCCCCTGATAGGATTTCTCCAAACCTGCGATAATCTTCAATAAGGTAGATTTACCGGAACCATTCAGACCAATAATACCAATCTTCGCTCCATAGAAGAACGACAGGTAAATGTCTTTCAGTACATTTTTATTTGGTTGGAAAGCTTTGCTCACTCCCACCATTGAGAAGATGATTTTTTTATCGTCAGCCATATATTAATGATTGTATATTGTTGATAATGGCACAAAGATAAGAAAAATGTTTGAAATGCTTTGGAGTTCTAAAAAAATGTTCTACCTTTGCACCCGCAATTCGAAAGAAAGCACAAAGGATTGATTCGCTAGCTCAGCAGGTAGAGCACAACACTTTTAATGTTGGGGTCCTGGGTTCGAGCCCCAGGCGGATCACTAAGGAGAAAAGAAAATACTCCGACAATCTAAGACAAAGCTCTTTAAACCAATGGTTTAAGGAGCTTTTTTCTTATCCCCTTGCGACAGAAAAAAGACCTCAAAAAGCCACCCTGTGAAAAAGAATCGTTACTAATTCGTTACGGTTTTCCGTTACGATAAAAACCGTAACGAATTTATAGGTAAGTCGCTCATTTGTCGAATATTGGCAGTCGAAAGTCAGAGCCGTTACGGAACGAACAAATTAACTTTGCAACAAGAAAGGAGTTACGGTATGAAATCGACATTCAAGACACTCTTCTATTTGAAGAAGAACGAACCGAAGAAAAACGGTCATGTAGTAATTATGGTGCGCATCACGGTGGACGGTGATCAGGTGCAATTCAGCAGCAAGCTGGATATCCACCCCGACAACTGGGACACGAAGAACAGCAAGGCCATCATCAACAAGCAGAGTGCGGATAAGAAAGAAAATCTCAGGGTATCCTCACTCAACAAGACATTGGACGAGATACGTTCGGCCATCACCATGCACTACACACGCATGATGAACGTGGACGGCTATGCCCTGCCGGAGAAAATCAGGAACGCATTCCTTGGGTTGGAGGAAAAGGAGAAGACGCTCATCAGCTATTTCACCCAACACAACGAGCAGTACGCAAAGAAAGTGGGCAAGACGGCTACCCAAAAGACTTACAGCCGCTATGAACTCACCAAACAGCGGATGATAGAGTTCTTGCAGAAAGAATATCGGCTATCGGATATTCCGGTGAAAGAAATCACCGTCACCCACATTGAGAACTTCTACCTTTACTTGCGTCAGGAATGTGAGGTCAGCAACAACACCGCCATGAAGTTCGTGCAACGCTTCCATACCATTTTGCTGTTCGCCCAGAAAAGCGGATTGAGTTTTATAGATCCCTTCGGTAATTTCAGATTCAACTTTGACAAGACGGACAGGGGCTATCTCACTCAGGAAGAGATTGACACGATCTATTATAAGGAGTTCCAATCAAAACGGCTGGAGCATGTACGGGATGCCTTTATCTTCAGCTGTTACACGGGTTTGCCCTATTGCGACATATACACCCTGACTGCCGATGACATTAAAATCGGCGTGGACGGAAAAAAGTGGATCATGAAAGACAGAGGTAAAACCGGCGTGGAATCATTCATCCCTTTACTGCAAATACCGTTGGATATTCTCGCCAAGTACGAGGGCAAGTTGAAAGACGGAAGATTGCTTCCGGTAATCAGCAACCAGAAGATGAACGAATATTTGGCAGAGATTGCAGCTATTTGTCAGATAAACAAGCGGATCACCTATCACCTTGCGCGTCATTCGTTTGCGACGGAGATCTGCCTGACCAAAGGCGTTCCCATTGAGAGCGTATCCAAGATGCTCGGCCACACCAACATTCAGACCACACAAATTTACGCCCGTGTCGTGGATAGAAAGTTGAGCCATGACATGAATATGTTGGATCGGAAACTAAAAAGTATGCAAAAAGGTACGGCGCAAAACGCTGTATGAATAAACAAATCATTATATTGTCACACCATTTAAAAACAACGCTTTATGGAAAATAGAGGATACATCACCATCACCGGTTTGGAAAACAAGGACGAACAACCCATCGTCAGTGTAAAAATAGAGAACGGCAACGTATGGATGACCAAGCACGAGCTTGCCCGTCTGTTCGGAGTGTTCGTGCAGACAATAGACGCCAATGTGCGCTCCATCTTCAAATCCCGCCTGCTTTACGACGGCGATGTGACCATAACTGAGAAGCAGGACAAAAGCATCGTTACCTATTATAATCTGGAAGCGATCATATTTCTCAGCTTCCGCATCAACACCTATTGCACGAAGCTGTTCCGTGAGTGGGTACTCAACTCCCTGTGCGAGTACAAACGCCTGCAAGAGAAAAAACCCGAAGTCCTTGTCGTTTTCAATCCCGGCAGCAATCAGACGACCATTTCTTATAACTAATATATTTAGAAGAATATAAATAAATAGCGAGCGTTGCCCGGTTTTCGGACAACGCTCGTCTGCTTAAAGCTGTAGTTTGGCAAGCTCATGGTTGATGAACTGCAATTCGTCCGGAGACAGGTGAATGTCCATGGATTGGGCATTGGCGATGGCTTGCTTGGCGTCTCTTGCTCCGGCCAGCACGATGGTGATGCCCGGTTGCAACGTAGTCCAGCGCAGAACTAATTGCGAGAGGCTGGCTCCTTTGTCCTCTGCCATCGGGGTGAGGGTCTCGAGGAATGCCTGCACTTTAGGTAAATCGAACTGCCGGAAGTAGCCGTTGCGATGGTCATTCTCCTTGAGGTGGCTGCCTTGGAAGTATTTGCCGGTCAGCAGACCTCTCTCCATAGGGCTGTAGGCAATGATTCCCAAATGGTGTTGCAGGGCAAAGGGCACCAGCTCTTGTTCGATGCCACGGTTCAGCATACTGTAACTTACTTGGTTGCTTGCCACATTCAAGTACTTTCCGGCTTCTGCCGTCTGCTCCACGCTGTAGTTGCTGACGCCTGTCGCCCGTATCTTGCCTTGCCCAATCAGTACGTCCAAGGCTTCCATGGTCTCTTGGATAGGCGTCGTGCTGTCAGGCCAGTGTATCTGCAACAGGTCGATATAGTCCGTCCCCAAGCGGCGGAGGCTCGCTTCCACCTCCTTGATGATGCTTTCTTTGGCAGCATACTTATAGATGGGGACAGAAGTTCCGTTCCGCTCCGCATCGAAGAAGAACTCGCCTTTTCCTCCGTTGCTGCCGTCCCACACCAAGCCGAACTTGGTGAGCAGCTGTATTTTACTCCTGTCACGTCCCTTGATGGCTTTGCCTATCATCTCCTCGCTCAGCCCGAAGCCGTAGAAAGGAGCGGTGTCCAAGGTCGTTACCCCGTGTTCGATGGAGGCTTGCACGGCATGGATGGAGTCTTTCTCCTCATTGCCTCCCCACATGTTTCCTCCAATGGCAAAGGCGCCGTAGGTGATGGCCGACAGCTGCAAGTCTGAAGTGCCTAATGTTCTATATTCCATAATGTTCAATTGTTTTTAGATGATTACTCGATTGATGTGTGCGACATACGCCTTGTGGTACTCGGCTATGCGCTCGGGCGTAGCGTTCTTCTCCAAATCGTGAAAGTGGAAGCCCTCTATCCGGGTCATGCCCACGAACTGGTTCATCTTGTGGAAGCCGAAGAGTACGCCCTCGTCCACCGTGTGGCGGTCGAAGAACTCGCCTTCCAGCGTGAATGCCGTCTGCGGGGCGTTCCAAGAGGTGGTCACCATGTAGCGTTTGCCCTGCATCAGTCCCCCGGTGCCGTAGTTCACGTCCGGGTTCTTGCGGCTTCGACCGTCATTGCGGTAAATGCCGTTATCGTGTCCGGCGGTAAACACCTCGTCGATGTATCGCTTCATCCCGTTGGGCAACTGGAACCACCAGATCGGGGTGTGGTAGATGATGACGTCCGCCCATTTGAAGTTCTCCACTTCCGCCAGCGGGTCGAAGGCATCGTTGATGTTGGTCACCCGATAGGCAAAGCCTTTCTCTTTCATCACTTCGACCGTCCATCCGGTCAAGGTATTGTTGAACATCCCTCCCGAATGGGCAAAGGTCTGTCCGCCGTTGATTATAAATACGTTCATACGTTTATTCTTTTAGATTGTCGGTGCAAAGATAATGCGTATCTTTGCCACATAAAAATAGTTTAACTAATAGGAGTGTATCATAAAACTGATAGTTATGAAATGGAATCTGGAATGGTTGCGCACCTTCAAAGCCATATACGAGACCGGTACTTTAACAGCCGCCGCACAAGAATTGTTCATCTCCCAGCCGGGCGTCAGCCTGCACCTCAACTCCTTGGAGGCCTACACAGGATATAAACTCTTCGAGCGGACGGCCAAGAAGATGACGCCCACCGAAAAGGGCAAGATACTCTATAATTTCGTTGTCGCCCCGCTGGAGAAACTCGAAAGGGGCGAGAAGCATTTCCACAAACGTTCGCAGCAGGAGCGGAACACCATCAGCGTAGGCATGTGCTTCGAGACCTTTCAGTACACCTTGGAGAAGTATATCCCCACCCTGCCCTTCAACCTGATTATCAAGTTTGGCGAATATCCACAGATGCTGCAAGACCTTGACAACGGACTGCTGGACCTCATCATCACCCCGCACAAAGGCACGCAGCAGAACATCGAGTACAAGGACTTTGCCAAAGAACGCATCGTGCTGGTCACGGGGGCACATACGGATACTACGCAACTGGGGCTTCACTTGGAGAATAACCGGATGAAAGAGGCCGTCCACCTCCTCAAGCAAGGACTGTGGTACAGCACCTCCGCCGACATGGGGCATCTGCTGAACTTCTGGAAAAAGCACTTCAAGGAACACCCGGACTTCAGCCCCAACTACATCGTGCCCAACATCAGCTCCATCATCCGCTGCCTGAGCGAGGGAGACGGTTTCTCGGTCGTGCCCGACTTCCTGTGCAAAGAGGCCGTCTGCACTGGTAAGATAAAGGTGGTATGGGAGGGCAACATGCCACTGGAGAACACGCTCTATTTCGGCACAAGGAAAAAGACGATTTACCAGCAAGAAGTGGAGGTGCTGGAAAAGCTGTTAACCAAAGAATGGGGGAGTAAATAAAATAATGTTATGATAGAAAAACTCACTATATCCGTATCCTTCAGCGAAGTAGAAGAAGCCCATGTCGGAAACTATTTTCGCCTTTCCGAAATGTCCGGCAAGTTTCTGATTATCCAGAAGCCCGATAACACCTTCCATTTCCTTTGCACCAATGATTGTGACATCGTGAGCATCTGCCAATCCTTTGATTGGTATATTGTATCAAAAGACGCTTTTAATGACCGCCTGATAATTGGCATTGGTTTATCGGACAAAGAAAGTATCAATGGGGAACTCTATCGTGTGCAGGATGAAACCACGCTCACCCTTTGGCGTGATATACTCCGCTTTACTTTCGAGAGCGACTTCGTGCGCCAGTTCTTCCCGTACAATACCCATTTCAAAGGTAAGATGCGTATCGACGGAGCCTTGTGTTTCTATATCCACGATTATTACCCGACCAGATGCAAGGACATATCAGTATCCGATAGGAAAACGAGCAATTTGGTGTTTCGATTTAAGGAAGGTAGACAAGCAGCCCTTGTTGCCAAGATATTCTCGCTCTGCATCGCCCGGATGCCATTCTTTAAAGAAAAAGCCGCCAATGCCGTGCTGATCCCCATACCTGCGGCAACCCGTGAACGGAACATCGCCCGCTTCGCCCGTTTTTGCAGCCTTCTTTCACGCCGGCTGAAAATCGTGGACGGTTTTCGTGCCACATGGATAAAAGAAGACCGTGAGCAGATGAAAGGAACTCATGGACAAGACAAGTTGTCCAACTTGATCTTTCACCCCGATTATTTTAAAGGGCGGGATGTATTCTTAATAGATGACATTATCTCTTCCGGTGAGAATTTTACGCAAATGAAACGTAAGCTGATGCAACTTGGTGCAAAATCCGTTACCGGTTTATTTTTAGGTAAAACAATAAAGTCTGAGAATTAAAAGCAATATGGCAATCAAGAAATCCCAGATAGAAAAATGGATAGTAGCCCAAAAGAAACACCGGCTATCGGACACACATGTGCAGATGTCTCGTGAACTTGGACTCAACCCCGATAAACTCGGCAAGATTGACAACCACAAGCAAGAGGTGTGGAAAGCCCCCTTGCCGGAATTTATAGAAGAGAGCTTCTATAAACGTTTCAAAAAAGAACGTCCTGATGTAGTCAAGACCCTAAAGCAAATCCTTAAAGAACAGGAAATAAAGGCTAAAGCAAAAAAGAAGGACAAAGAAATGCGACGTAAAGAACGTGAACAGAAACAGGCTGATAACGAAACGGATGAAGTTCTGCCATCCAATCCACAACCCCGAACAGTGGAATAAAAGCCATATTATTATTGGCAAAAAAATTATTCCCATTCCTTCGGAACCGGAACAATCTACACAAAACCGCAGAAAAGTGTTGTACAAGCAAGCGTGATGAATCACTCATTGGCCAGTACAACACCTTTCTTTTTCCCGGTTTCAAAATAGAAAAGTTTTATTTTGTGTCTATCCGTTTTTTACTTTCAGACTTCCTCAAAGGCAATATCCATTGCATTGTAATGATCGCCGTCATTCACGCTCAACGCAGCAACAAGGCTGTTCAATGTCCTAACTGCGTCCAAACGCTTTTCCGTATCACTTTCATCCAAATTACTCAAGACATCTATCGCACAGGTCAAATGTCCTTTCATTTCTTGCAATGTAGATAAACTCTGAATAGGTAACAGATAGAAAAGTCCATCTTCTGAAGACCGGACTATTCCTTTCAAGGAAGTCGATTGTAGATCCATAATCATAAGGTTATTATATAAATTGACGTAACACTGCCAGTTACAAGTCCAAAGCATCGCCAAACGCTCAATACAGAGTAAACCGACAGGTTACGTCAAAGTATAACCTACCCGGTTCATTTACCCTCTGTATTTTTGAAATTGGCGATTTCTGGACTACGGTAAACGAACAACATTACACGATGCTACTTGCATCGCAAACACAAAGGTAGAAATTTTTCCGCATTAACATCGCTTTCTGTATAAAGGATTTATAGCATAACAGGTTTAAGTAATGTTTAGGATTAACTTCCTATGGGGTATTTCTCTCACTGTTTTCAATAGCCATCACTCCACATTTAAAGCAAAGAAGCGAATTAAGCTAACTTATTCAAGTGCAAAGGTACTTCGGGTTCTTAACGAAAAAACAAGGTCAAGCCGTTCCGGTTTTGAAAAAAATCTTCCCTGCGCCATAAATGGCACGAGGTATTTTTTCCAAAAACCTTGTTTTTCCTGAACCCTACCTTTTGATGCACATGAAATAAGTCAGCTCAACTCGTCAATGCATAAAAAAAATGTCGTGATTATGAAAACAGCAAGAGAAATACATAACGGAAATAAGAACAGACTCAATCTGCCTCTGCATAAATGGCTTGGCTGGTCAGTTCGGCTCATCCTTTCTGGCTTCTGTTGGAGTATGTACGGAGGTCGTCTTTTAGCGTGGTTTATCGGTTTGTGGCTTGCAAAAGAGCTGATGACAGGCGTGTTCCGTTTTGTATGGGGTTGCCTGATTGCCATGCTTTCCTTTGCTATCATAGTCGGGATTATCATTTGGTTATTAATGTTTTAACACATATAGTTATGACAATGGATATTACAATATCAGTAGCGTTCACCGGACATCGTCCGGAACGTATCCACCAAGTCGGTATGCTACATCTTTATCTGGATATAGTTTCGCAAGTAAGAAGGTTGTATGATTTGGGCTACCGATACTTTCTAAGCGGAATGGCAGAAGGCTTTGATCTGCTTGCAGCCCAAGCTGTAGCCGACCTCAAAGCAGAATATACGGACATTCGACTCATTGCCGTTGTACCGTTCCGCCATCAGTCAAACAGATACCGG
Source organism: Bacteroides sp. HMSC067B03 (assembly GCF_001811315.1). NCBI lineage: Bacteria > Pseudomonadati > Bacteroidota > Bacteroidia > Bacteroidales > Bacteroidaceae > Bacteroides > Bacteroides sp. HMSC067B03. The sequence continues at coordinate 32,773 of NZ_KV804417.1, forward strand.
CCGGAGAATAAATCTTTATACGATCGGATAATGAAAACTGCCGACAAAGCGGTTATTCTCCGGGAAGATTACCGCAAAGGCTGCTTCCACCACAGGAACGACTACCTGATTGACAACTCCGAGATTATGTTAGCCTATTGGGACAAGCAACCCTATGGCGGTACTTCTTATACCATAGGAAAAGCACAAATGATAAACAGAATCATTATAAACCTTTATAAATAAAGCCTTATGAAACGATACAGCAAGACAGTCGCACAGCAGTGCAGATATTACGAGGTAAGCAACATTTTTGAGTACATGGTGGAAACTTACCTGAATGGCAACATCACCACTTTTGGAGAGCTTTACCGAGAGTTGTGCAAAGAAGCGAGAAAAGATTTTGTCGACTTCCTTCTCAGTGAGGTGGAGCCGATATACTGGAGAGAAATTTTGAAAATGACTGTCTAATGAATAAATCTGAAAATATGAACGTAACATTTGAAACCGTAATTTGTGCATGGGATGAAAAAATCCCTGCACTCCTTATCCAACTAGTAAATACCCTTCTCTTTTGCCGGACAGAAGAAGAACTCCGCCAATCTATTGATAAACTTCGGGAAACGACCGAACTGGACGAGTATTTCACTTACGGCTACGGTTCACACCATTTCTGGTGCAACCAGCGCATTTCCAAAGGGAATGTACTGTTCATCCAAAGTCGGCTATTCATTGCAGAATTTTAACCCTCTAACATATAGATGATATGAAACCAATATCTCAAATGACACGAGAAGAGAAATTGCAGGAGATTGTAGAATACAATCCTTGCAGGATAGAACGTAATGCTGTCCTTCGTTACTTGTTAGCGATACACCGTAACGATACGGAACAAATCGCTTATTTCGAGAGTTTTGGAAAGAGTGTACGCCACATCATACTCAACGTGCGCACGTATGAAAGAGGGTTGATTTTCGGCTATATTGGCAAGCAGTTCAACGAACACGGTTGGATAAATGGCATGTTACCGATAATAGAGGAAATCAAATTGGACACATTCAATACAATCCACATCGGACAATCCATTGACGGAACGTATACGGTAACCATCAATTGGTGTACCGGCACAGCCGGAGGCGGTAGCCACCCGTCCGTTTGGGATGCACCTGTCAGAGATTATAAAGAAGCTGTCCGGCAAGGAATCCGCCTGTTGGAGCAACAATACAATAAAGCGGAACATAACTCTGATTCTGACAGAGGCAATTATAACCCGAATATTATCCGCAACCTGAAAGGTAAATTACTGGAAATCAAACGGCAATACACCCAACCCCGACAATTAAGTCTGTTTTAATATTCATGAACCATAAAATCCATAAGTTATGACAACGAAAATGAACAAGAACGGAGTTTCAACCTGCAAGGCAGGTGAGAAATATGAAAAATTCCAAATGACCATAGGACGGAAAAGGCGCACATTCTACCATTATGATTACAGGGATACGGCAGACAATGAACTTTTCTCCTGTGTAAAGCCTACATTGGAAGAGTGCAGGCGACAGTGTAATGAATGGCTTAAAAAGAAAGAGGATAGGAAATAATACAGAAACAAGCTCCCTTTACCGGAATGGAAGCCGGTAAAGGGAGCTATCTCATTAGTTTTCATTCAGGTTCGGTTCTTCCACGCCGTGTGGATGCGGACAACGTACCAACATATTTCTTCATGTCATCAGCCATCCGGCTCTCCTCATATCTGGAACGGTTCAGATTCTCAAACACGATCTGTTTTGGAAGGACTTTCCAACAAAAGTAACTTGATCCGAAATAGGCGGCATTCTTTTCCGTAAATTGAATACGCTTGTCAAACAACAACATCTGCATCTCCTTTTCCCGGAACAAGCGAGCTGGCGCACTACTGTTCAACCATAGGTTGGAAAGCAGTAACGCAAACGGTTTGCCGAGTGCAAGGCAGCGTGCCACAACCTTCTGCTTGATACTGAACGGCGGATTGGAAACAATCAGATCCCATTCTTCCGGCTCGTAAACGAAGAAGTCCTCACCGGTAAGGATATGGGAGTGAACCACCCTGATACCGGCGGCTTTCAACGCCAACACATATTCACTATGTTCCGTATCAAACGGACACCAGACGATTTTATTTCCGGGTATATATTTGATTATAGGAGCCACCGCATAAGCCGGCGTGTACTGCTCGTCGCTGCTTTTTTTCAGAGTATATCCGGCATAGATCATTCGGTATCCTCCTTTTTATCGTCCACTTCATTGTTAAAAGCAAAAGACTTTTGCACAATCTGGCCGAAGGAATCAAGAATGTAAATATCTATTTTCTGTTGGTCTGTGTCAAGTGACTTGTAATAGAGCCTGAATGTTTCTTCCGGCAACGGATACAGGTCATTCGGCAACAAAACCGTATCGTCCTCCATGCGAAGTTCCCCTTTGCCTGTCGGTTGGAAATATCTGATAAAGTATTTAGTATCCTGATACTTACCGCTTCTTATGAGCTGGCAACGAATTTCCGCTTCCTCGCCCTTTACGATTGTCGTCTGCACCGGCAAGGTCGCCAAATCAAACTCATACACCTGCTGAACGTCCAATTTGTCAGAACAGGCAGTTACACAAATCACGCCGATAAGCGTGAATGCAACAATAAACAATGTTTCTATCATATTTTTCATACACATTAAAAAATTAATCGTTTAAGACTGTGTTTCTTCTGATTCGTTCCGCTATGGTACGTACCACCGGCACGCTTACAGCATTGCCAAGCATCGCATACCGGTTGGCTCGTGAGATTGTACCCACTTCCTCATTGAAAATTCCATATCTGGTAAAATCATCGGGAAAGCCTTGCAAGCGTTCACATTCCACCTCCGTCAGCATACGGATTCGGGCTTTCTGATCTTTGGTCGGTTGTCCATTAAAAGTTTCTCCCGGTTTCAGGTTTATCAGATAGTTACCTAAATTGGGTTGTTTGTAGTAGTTACGTGTTATCGTTCCGCAGGCACGGGGATAAACCGTGTCTTTCCTGCACGGAGGATTCCCTCCACCCGGCGCCGGGAAAGGAAATACATCTCCGGTACATCGGTCTGCAACACGTCCGACAAGGTAGATTCTCTCTCTGTTTTGGGGTAGAAACCATGCCGTATTAAACAATTGCCATTCAAGTCGATAACCGCCAATGTCGGCAAACGCTTTGATAATGCTCCAAAAATCTGATCGATGCTTTGCGAAGAAGACTCCCTTAACATTCTCCCAGATAAAAACGTCAGGTCTGAATCTCCTGACGGCTTCGACAGCATACCAGACAAGGGAACTTGCCCCTCCACGCAGTCCGCTACCGTCGCCGACTGAACTAAAATTCTGGCAAGGACTTCCGAAAGTGATGATGTCGGGATGTTCGATTCTCGCTGTTCCGATTTCTGTAACCGATCCGATATGTTCCGCATAAGGAAAATTGTATTTGAAGTTGGCGATTGCATTTTTTTCTATCTCCGAGAAATATACTTTCTCAAACGAGTATCCGGCAGCCTGCAATCCTTTACTAAAGCCACCAATACCCGAAAATAATTCCAAAAGAACCATGCCCTAATTAATTATAAATTTCAGTCCCACCCCGAATTGGAAATGAAAATGCCCGCTGTCATTTCCCCAAAGACAACGCTCACGGGCATGGAACAGCAATACTACCTGATTGGTAAGATAGGTTTCTATCTCCAGCGATACCGCACCGCCATAGACAAACGCATCCCCGGCACACAGGCGTGAGCCGTCGAACAGCGTGCCTGTGCCCCAATTCACGGTTTCATATCCCGCCAGCACCGAACCGCCGGCATAGCAGAGAAACACCTTGTTGGCATCCGAAAGGAAATTATAATAATAGCCGCCTTCCGCAGTGAATTGGGAAACCGGGACACGTATGTCCTTGTATGGATAATACTTCTGGAGATACTCGCCACCGAATACCCACTTATGGCAGCCGTTCACATATCTGTCCGTTCCCATCCCGAAATGGTAACCCAGCTCGTTACGTTTGTCCGCAGTGTGAAAGCCGTCCGTCATGCCGGCGGTAATACGCAGCCCTTTTGTACCGGGCAGGCAACGTTGGGCATGTGCCTTGTCCGTCAGGACAAAGCACAAAAGTATACATATAATAACAGATACCCTTTTCATACTATTTCACCTTCAGTTCGTTAATGACTCTGGCACGGATCAGCTCGGCGTTGGTCAGAATAAACCGCTGATGCCTTCCCCCGTTCTGCTCGTTCATCTCGACAACCAGCTGCTTGTCATCCAGAAGGGTGAATTTGGGCAGGGTAAATACCGTCCGTTCCTTGCTCTTTCCGTCAACCGCCGTCACATAGTTGAAGGCACGAAGCGGCACGATAACCTGTTCCTGAATGGCGGTACGTTTTGCAACCTTTTTATCCACCACCTTAAAAGTGACGAAGTCAACGGAGAACGGCACGTTGGAAGCGTTTTTCAGTTCCGTATGGAAATAAAGCAGACCGTTGTGCGTATAAATCCCCTTCAGGATATACTGGATGCCGAAGCGCTTGCAGCCGATATGCTTCACCAGACGTTTGTTGTTGTCATAGACGGACTTCATGATCAGCCGTACCAGCAGCGGGGACTCGCTGCCGAGTTCCGTAAGGTAGATTTCCTGCGAGTTGTTCGGCCGGTTCACCGCCTCGCCATCATGGATGAAGTCTTTCATCTCGATATTCAGCTTGGCCGGCTCGTCCGCATACTTCACGTTGAATGTATAATAGCTGCCGTCATCCGTGATCACCGCCAGATTCGTTTCACGGGAGAAGTCCCTCAACGCCGCTTTCACCCGAAGCACGTTCTCCGAACCGTCCGCTTTGCCGGCAAGAATGTCAGCCGATCCCAGATCCACATACTTGATAGCAGCCGGGAAGATAAGGTGTACAGTTTTATTGAATGTCACCTCCAAGGCGTATGGAGGAACCATCCGGTCGAATGTCACCGGACGTGTCAGCCCGTCAAACAAATCACCGGTGGACGGGCTGCGCCTTGCGTCCTCCTTATCCGGCAGCGGCGTGGTTTCCGTTTCTCCGGAATCCGCCGTTTCTTCCGTGTCATTTCCCGTCTTTTCCACTTTCACGGTCTTTTGTGCATACGCACCGGTCATACCAATGGCAAAAGCCATCATTAAAATTACTTTTTTCATGCTTGTTGTTTTTTCTTGATTAATAAATTGATTTTAACCGTTTATTGTCTTGACACGAGCAATAGCTCGTAATCCGCCTTCAAAGTCGCCTTGGCAGTCCTGAACTTTGTGGAAAGGTATTGCGATGCGCCCTGTATCACCCCTTTGCCCAAGTCCGCAGCCAGCTGTGCGCCGGCATTGGTGGAGATATTGATGCTGCTTCCCATTGCCGAACCCATGTTGGCCGCCATCTCCTTGACGGCGGTAAGCTCCTGCGATCCCCTGACCTCAATGCCCTTCATGCCCCTCGTGTCATAAGCGTCCAGTTCCACCGGCAGGATTGTTCCCTGAAAGGCGACCGAGGAAACGGTGATTTCCATGCGTTCACCGCTGATTTTCGCCGTGCCGGTCAGTATCGTGTTGGCGGGTATGTACAACTCCCCGGCCTGCACCGGCTCCAGCAGGCGGAGTCCCACCTCCTGACCGTCGCTGCCCGAAACCGTTACCGTCCTGTACACGCAGGCACGGATACCGTTCCTTTCCGTACGGCTCCGGACTGTCCCCACCGTGTGGAAACCCATGTTTCTGGGCTTGCCGTATTGTTGGGTGAACTCTTCATCGGACAGTGGGGCAGCCAATAGGCTGACCACCTGTTCCGCTACCTGTGTAACCGGACAGACCGGAGTTTTACCCGTAGAGGAAGACACGGCGACTTGTTTGGCTTCGCCACCGCCGCCCGGCATGTACTTTGCAGCCATTTCATAGGACTTCTCCATCAGCCGAAGTTGTTCCTCGCCGTTTTCCCTCGCCTGACGCTCTTCCTCCGCCTGACGCTCCAGCTCCTGAATACGCCATTCCAGTTCCAGCGTTTTCTGATCATCTCCTTCAGGTCGTGTTTCATAAAAACTACCCAACTGCCGGTTGATGTCTTGGTAGGCATTGGCGGAGGAACGGATAGACGAACCGTCATTATTCGTGTTTTCTTCCGTAAGGAATACTCCATCCGTCATCGGCTCTTCCCGTTCCAATGACACCGCCAGATCTTGAAGCATGTTCATTTTTTCCCTTTGCCTCTTTTCAAAGTCACTTTGTTCGTAGGCGGTCTTTTTATCCGACAACAACCCTTTGTCCTCCGGCATCGGAACGTCCACGTTAAATCCTTCCCTTAATGGCTCGTCACGGTCTGAAGGAGCGAATATCAGCCACATCGCTCCCAGAAACACGAGAAAGAACAGTGGATACACGAGCATCTTCTTCCGTCTGCGTATCTCTTCCGGAGTCAGAGGCTTGACTTCTTTTTTATCCTTTTCCGCTTTTTGCCCCTTCTTTTCCGCCTTTTCAGGCTTTGTAGCGTTCGTCGGTTGCCGGTCCTGATTTCTTAGGTTCTCCATAATCTACCTGATTTTTAATGTTTATACTATCCTTATTTATTCCCCTATGCAGTTCCATCTGCCTGAGATGCTCTATTTGCAATTGTTCTCCCTCACGCTTGCCGATATGGTATATTGAAGATACCGTCATGTATATCGACAAACAGCCGAAGCCGATGAGCATAACCACTACGCAGATGAGCCGTACATCGGGCGACATCCGTCCGCACAGATAGCGGAGTCCGTCGTCTATCCTGTCAGGCACGTACCTGATCCATTTCTTCAATCGGTTCATTCTTCGTTTTTTTTAGTTATCGTTCAATGGTTCTCAAATCCCTGTTCTCCAAAATATTGAATTGTTCCATCGTAAAGCCGTGCGGATTATTGTCCGACCTGACCGAGTTCAACAGCCGGCAACGGGTGACAAGGCTTCGTTCCGTGATGTTACTCGACCTGACGAGCGACTGCCGTGCGTAAGTCGTCACCACGTATGGATAATGATTGAAATCGCACGCCACACTGTCCACCCGGATGCTTTGGTTAATATTTGCGGAAATGATCCGGTTATAATACCCCTTTTCCTCCCAGTCCTTGTAGTAGCGGAACGCACTCTCATCGCACAGGAATAACGCACGGCGGATATTCGATTCGATAGCCGCCTTGTCGGGTGACAAAGTAAAAAACAGTTCATGAAAACGCCGGATATGTTCTTTCGCCTCCACCGGCCGGTTCTGTGAAAGGTCTTGGGAAAGAGCCAATATCAGGGATTTCCCATTGTCAAGCACATAGATCTTCTCCCTTTGCCGTTCTGCAAACCGATAGGAACTCCAAAGCGCATAGCCGGTAACCAGCGCACAGAGCGAAACGAATACGATACCCATCGTACGGATTTGCCGGAAGCTCGTTTCTATATTTTTCAAACTTTTAAATTCCATATATTCCAAGATTTTACTTTGATTTATTTTCCTCTTAGCTTACCGGCCACATGACCGACAGAAGCACCCGTGACCGCAGCTGCCGCACGGCCACCCTTCATCGACCAAGAGTTCACCTGCTTGCCATAGTTTCCGGCTCCCGATGCCTGAATCACCCATGTCGATACAGTCGGAATAGTGAAATATCCCACAATGGCTATCAGCATGAAGATGATGTAAGCGGAATTATTTACGTCGGGTACATAAGTAGGATCACTCAGTGCGGCGATGTCCTTCTCGATCATCAATACCTGAATCCTTGCCAACACGGAACTGAACAGGTCGGATATAGGCAACCATAGATAAATGCTGACATACTGGCAAATCCATTGGATCATCGTATTATGGAAACCATCGTACACCGATATGGCGAACGACAGGGGGCCCAAAATACTCAACACAATCAGGAAGAAGGTTCTTAGCGTGTCCAGTATCAGCGATACTGACTGGAACAGCAGTTCCAGAAAACTTCGGAAGAAATTACTCATGCTCTGTTTGGCCTGATATTTGATGCGTTCCATCGCCATGCCCGCCATTGCTTTCAAATCCGAAGGCGACCATCCCAGATCCTCGATCTGACGTTCATATTCCTCATTATCGACCAGATACGCTGTTTCCGGATTCCTTTTCATCGCCTCGTATTCCAGCTTCTGCCGCTTCTCGGAATACTCCCGTATGCTCAGCGTCTGACCTTCCATGATACCGTGACATCCGGTGACCACCGGACTCATGATCCCGTTGATAGTCCCCAAAACGAATGTAGGAAAGAACATGATGCACGCTCCCAAACAAAAAGGTCTGAAAAGCGGGTAAATGTCAATCGGCTCAGCTCTCGAAAGAGCCTGCCACACCCGTGAGGCCACATAAAACAACGCACCCAGCGCAGCCACTCCGGTTGCCACTCCCGTGATGTCCGAACAGAGTGGCATCATCTCGTCATAAAGGTTACGCAACACTTCGTGAAGGTTGCTGAAAGTTTCCTCGCCTGCCATGTCACCAGTATCTTTGATTGTCCGTTCCGTACAAGTCCAGCACCCTTTGGGTATCGTTCTTCTTTTTCGCACGCAGGTAAGAGATACCGATGTTTCGGTTCGTGTAATACCTGACCAGATTACGTTGGTTCCTCACGTCACGATACACACGGTCGATCACGTCCATACGTTCTTTATCCGTCATGGAAAGACCGGTGGCGGTCACAACGGTCTTCATCTCGTTCAGCATAGCGCTACTCTCTTCCAGCATCTTCGCATACCCGGAAGCGATTGCCGAAAGCTCGTCCGGTGTATAGTTCTCGTCCGTCAGCATTTTCTGGAAAGAGTTTACATAGATGTCCGATATTTCACCGACCAGAAGAACGGTCTGCTGTACCTTGCGGGCATCCTTCACCAGATTGTTGACCGCTTTCAAAGCGTCATAATAACGCTTTCCCTGTTCGTAGATCTTGACAGTTTCCTGAAAATTCTTCACCATATTTTCTGCCGTCGTCGTGGTTTGCAACACGTTACGGGTTGTATTCACGATGCTTTGTGCAAGGTTCGAGGGATCGAATGTTACCCATTGTGCTTTTACCGTCATGGTCGAGCAAAGCAGCCCGACCAGACAAACAGCCATTATTCGTTTCATGTCTTTTTAAATTTTAATGTTAAATAAATCAGATAGTTGTTCCTGCCATTTTACAGGAGAACCGAAGTTCTCCCTTTTTCCTTATGAATCATCCGCACGTATATATATCCCTTCGGTAGCCAGCACCAGACGGTCTTCCTCCCGGTCATAAGCGAGCTGTACCCTTCCCAGCAGGTCTGCCCAGATGATGCCGCCACTTCGGTGGATCGTGCCGACCACCACCGCATCAAGATGGTAGATCAGGGCAATCCTGTATGCGCCACCGTCACGGAATACTGTGACGGGCGGTGATTTGCGGTTGCTCTTCCACTCCCCACATATCCAGTAGAGCGGAAACAAGTTTTCATATTCCATAGGCATTAGGTATTTCAGAGCTTTGGGCTCGTTTCTTTTCCGCAAGCCTCTTGATAGCCAGCTCGATGTTGCCGTCCAACTGTTCCGCCAGTTGTTCCACTTCCACCTTCTCACTCTCTTCAGTCGTGTAGCACATATATTCCTCAAGCGATACCTCTGTGGCGTACACCGTTGACTGTACGCCTCCCAATCCGAACCATACCTCCTTGTATTTGCGTTGCGGATCATTGGACATGTTCACCGACAGGATTTGTGCCTTCTCCTTGTCCGTCAGACCGAGCAGGGACTGTATCTGCGAGAACTTGTTAAGATACTTCCTTTGGTCAAGCAAAATCTTGCAATCGCTATTGTTCACAATGGACTCCTTCACGATAGGCGAGGAAATGATGTCATCGACTTCTTGCGTCACGACAACCGCTTCTCCATAAAATTTGCGGACAGTCTTAAATAGATAGCGGATATAATCCGCCATCCCCTCCTTGGCGATAGCCTTCCACGCTTCCTCTATGATGATCATCTTGCGCACTCCCTTCAAACGGCGCATCTTGTTGATAAACAACTCCATGATAATGATAGTCGTCACCGGGAAAAGAATGGGGTGATCTTTAATTTGATCGATTTCGAATACAATAAACCGCTTGCCGAGCAAGTCAAGCTGCTTATCGGAGTTAAGCAGAAAATCATATTCTCCGCCACGGTAATAAGGCTCCAATACATTCAGGAAACCCGCAAGGTCGAAATCCTTTTCCCGTACCTGCTTCTCTTCCAGAATCTTTCGGTAGTCCGTTTTTACGAACTCGTAAAAGGTGTTGAACGAGGGAATGATACTTTCATCCTCCTTGATACGCCTGATATACAGAGCCACCGCATTGGATAATGCCACTTCTTCCGAACGTGTCGCCGGTTCATTGTCCTTTTTCCAGAGTGTGAGGATCAATGTCTTGATACTCTCACGTTTCTCTATATCGAAAACTTTATCATCCGTGAAAAAAGGATTGAACGCTATCGGGTTTTCGTCCGTATAAGTAAAGTAGATACCATCCTTGCCCCCAGTCTTTTGGTGTATCAGCGAGCAAAGCCCTTGGTAACTGTTTCCCGTGTCGATCAATACCACGTGTGTGCCCTGTTCATAATACTGCCTTGCCAAATGATTCATAAAGAATGATTTGCCGCTTCCCGAACCACCTAATACGAATTTGTTTCGGTTGGTAGTTACGCCACGTTTCATCGGCAGGTCGGAAATGTCCACGTGCAGCGGTTTCCCGCTGATGCGGTCTGACATCTTCAGCCCGAAAGGTGAAACTGAGCTGCGGTAGTTCGTTTCTTCCACCCAGAAACAGAGAGCCTGTTCGATGAACGTGTAGAAACTCTCCTCCGCCGGGAAGTCCGCACCGTTTCCCGGCATCGCCGCCCAATACAGTGTGGCGGCGTCCACCGTGTTATGGCGTGGCTTGCATTCCATCATGGCGATCTGACTACCCACGTCATTGCGCATGTTCTTCACCTCCATCGGGTTATCCGTCCATGCGATAATGTTGCAGTGGGCACGTACCGAGGTAAGCCCGAACGAATGTGCGTCATTCAGGTACAGGTCAATCCACTCTTTATTAATCTGGTTGCTCCGTGAGTACTTCGAGAGCGACTGCATGTTGCGTGCGCTCTTCTCAAAACGTTGCAGGTTCTCGCCGCTGTCATCCAGAAAAACATACTGGTTGTATAGATGATTGCACGAGAGCAGCAGACCTACCGGACTGGCGAATGACAGCTTGCAGTCGCTTTTGTCCGTTGATAATCGCTCATACCGGCAGTCCGTACCCACTTTGTTGGGTAACGCATCCAGTTCCGAGAGCGTATGCACCGAAACGTGCTTGTCACCGACACGCAGGCCGTCATCTCCGAGTTCAATGTCTTCCAGCGTAGTGGTATCTGCCATTGACAGACAGAAATATTTCTCCACCAGTCCGGCCTTATCCTCCGTACCGGTAATCTCATCACCGCCAAGCCGTCTTAGACGCACCAGTCCCGTATCGTTTACGATCCGGGCGAATTGCCCCACCGTATCCAGAAAATAGGCGGTAGTATCTTTGTCCACCTCTTTGGGGATGATGAATCCTCTGCACAGCGAAGAGAAATTGCTCTGCATCCTCATGCGCTCTTTCGTTGTCTTGGTCAGGTACAGATAGCATTTATGGTTCAGGAAAGGTCGCTCATTGAAGTGCAGCTCGTAACTTCGGGAAAGGAAACTTAAATTCTCCTTGTCTGTCTGGCTGCGGTAATCCTCCCGGATAAACCAATCCTGCTTATGTACCACTGTATAATTGGGCAGTACCTTGATGGCCTTTGCCCATGCCGCATGGATAGCCTCATACTCTGCCGCCGTCACCGTGAAGAGTTCGGGTAGTTCCACCTCAAAGACGGCGGTGATGTCCGCATCTTTGGAAATGATACAGTCCGCTTCGACAGCGAGAAGCGGAAACTTGCTTTCCAATGTGGCAGCTTTTAGTGTGTTCCGCATACATTCTTCTTTTTAATCGTGAATAACTTTCGGGGACTGATTCGGTTGATCAGGTAGCGGGGGTGCTGTTTCTTGGCCAACAGCTTCATCAGCCCATGTTCTCCGAACTTGCCGTTCAAGTAAAATGTCAGCCAGACCAATACGGAAGCGGACGTTACACCGAAAGCTATGCAGAGCCATTGACCGATTCCGGCCATATAGAGAATGACAAACAGCACGAACAGGGCCAGCAGCCCGCCGGCAAAAATGAAAAGGTATTGCGCCTTGAGTCCCTTGAACTCCGCACTCTCGCCGATCCCCTTGTTCAGTTCATAATCCATATACATTATTATATATAGGTGAATCTATCCCTTAGAGGAAGAACGAACGCAGGATAGTGGCGGCGACAATCAAAAAGATGCACGCACCGAACCAAGAGGATGCCACCTTGCTCACATCCGGATCGCCGGAGCTAAACTTATTGTACACTTTAATCCCTCCGACCAAGCCAATCACGGCTCCGATGGCATAACACAATTTCGTACCCGGATCGAAATAGCTCGTGACCATCTTGGTCGCTTCTGTGATACCGGCTGAACCATTCCCTTGCGCATAGAGCGAGCCTGTAGCGATCAGTATAACCGCCACGAATACAAGTCTTTTCGTATTCATAAAATAATTGGATTTGAATGTGGAGCACGACGGTAAAAGAACCCGCCGTGTCCTGTTGTTAATTAAATTTGTTTGGGGGTTTCTCGTGGGAAATAAATAGGTGGGCTATCCGTAATCTCTTTCCTTCATGTACATTTTACTTTATTCGTTAGACAATATCACTGAGGGAAAAAGTATCCGGTATGGTTTCTGTCGCCGATTCGCTGTCCGGGCAGCTCCGTCTGCGGTATGCCGTAAGGTGTAACTCTATCAGCGAGCCGATCCGTTCCTCACGTTCTGCATCACCGGAGATCAGTTGGTCGAACATCGGGGTGTTACGAAGCTCTGCCAGCGTCTTTCCGGCCTGAAGCCTTTCCTCTTCACTGGCTGCTTCACCACTGACCGCTACACGCACCGCCAGTCCCATGTCCTCGAAGCGGATGCCCGTAGCTTGCGGTGTGCATCCCGGCAGGCGTTTGTCCTGCTCGTCATCGTCTATCGGAGGATCATCATCAGTCGGTTCTTCCCGGAACTCCAAAGGGACATCCATATCTTCCATCAATTCCAGTTCTTCCGGCATCGAATCCCCTTCGGCAAACAATTTGTCCAGTTCCTCGGCGGAAACTATTTTCGGGTACTTTTCCTTCTCCGATGCAAAAGTATCGGCTTCATTTACAGGTTTTTCATTTTCATTTTTTCCGGGTATTTGTGGCGTGGAGTGGCTAAGAGAAAATGTACTTTTGCCTAAAATATCACTTACGTCCACCGCCATTCGGGTAAGAATCTGCTCGGCTTTTTCCGCTCTCTTCTTTCGGTTGTTCCGCTCGTAACAGAGGTAGGCGACTATCCACAGCAGATAGCCGCCGATAAGTAAGAATAAGGTTGCTGACATGGTTTCTGGGGGTTAAAACAGTTCGGTACTTCGTTTTTTATATTCCTTCGTGATCTCGTCTTGGTAGGTGGCAAAGTGCTGTTCCAGCACATTGTCCACATAGCTGAATATGGACATCTCGTTGTTCCCGATTGTCTGGACAATCTTCTGAATCCGTTCGTGGAACTCTTTACGCAAGTAGATGGTCTTGCCAAGCCGTGCGCAGACCGGTGACTCATGGATGAACAGACGGACATATCCGTTCTCTTCATCGGCCTGTCTTTTATTTCCGGCCACTTGCACCTGTCTGTCTGCCGGTCGTTCTTCTTTGAACGAGGCGACTATAGAGTTCTCGTCAATGTCCGTCAGGTTTATTTTTTTCCGTTCGTTTCCCATAGCCTACTTTTTGATAATGGACAACAATTCTTCCGTAATCTCTTTCAGGTTACTGCCTTTGACCAGCGTACTGTCCGCAGGGAACAGCGTGGAACGGAACAATGCCTTATGTTCTCCCGTCAACTCACGGCGGAACCGTTTGCTGTCCGGCAAGAAGGTATTCAGCACTTTCAATCCCAGTTCGCCGATCACTTCTTCATACACCGTGTACAGTTCCGATTTCTCCCGACCGTCCACCATGTTCCACAGCAGGTACAACCCTTTGATATTCGTCTTGCCCGTAGCGATCAGCGTATCATTCAGCCGGCTCGCAAAGCGGAGTGTACTTTCCATCACCACCCTGTCGGCAGCAATGGGGGAAAAGATATAGTCCATGTTCGCCAGCGTGTTCAGCACGCCCGTGCTGTTTACCGTACCCGGCAGGTCGAAGAACACGATGTCCGTTTCCGGCATCTTTTCCAACAGTTCGTCCGCTTTCGTGATAGCGTCCTCGGCCGTACTCTCCGCTATCGGATAGGCTTTCTTCCGTATCCGTTGCAGTTGCTTGTACGCCATCAGTTTATAATGTTCGTCCTCTATGACCGTTTTCAGGTCACGTTTTCTCATCTCGGCAATACTGTGTTGCGGGTAGTCGCAATCCACTACCGCCACATTCATTCCTTTCACATAGTGCAAGTAACTTGCCACCAGCACGGTCAGCGTTGTTTTTCCTGCTCCGCCCTTTTGAGTGGAAAAGGCGATAAAGAGTGTTTCTTTTTTCATGATGCAGTTTGTTTACAAGTGATACTTTTGAATCTACGCCGCAAATAAAGAAGGAAAAAGAGGGAAAATTCATAGTTGGGAAATGGCGAGGTTCGAGTGGCCGGCTCCTGACATAGAATGGCTGGATGAACAGCTAACCGACCGAAGGATTATCCGTCTGATTAGCCAATCGGATACTTGTCCGACCACACATGATATTACTGGATTGTATTGCCTATCGGATAACCAGCCAAGAAAACAGCCGAACAATAAATAAACTGTCCGAACAAAAGGTTATCCGCTTGGTTGGCTGGTCAGCCACACCAACGTTGCAATAGCTAACCGTCTGATTGGTTACCTGACCGATTGGTCGTTCAGTTAGTCAATCGGTCATCTCGCCATCATTGACTGCCCGTTTCCCCTTTGTTCCACCCCATGTGTACAAGTGGCTATCATTTGGCGCAATTTGGCTAATATCGCTGATATACAACAAATTATACAACCATATAACTTTGCGCCATCCAACCGGGGAATGGGTCGTTTGCTTCCCGCCGGTCGTTAATCCCCGCTTTCCCCGAAAGCGTTCTTTCCTCTCCGAAGAGGAAAGATTTATGTTCACCAGAACATAGCAAGCTGTGTTTTTTGCAGCACCACTCCGTTTTGCAGCAAAAAACGCTTGCCCTTGCAGGGGGCTGCAATTTGCTCCGAAGTCGCAAATTGTGGGAGGGAAGCTAACGGCGGCAATTCCATCCGGGTGGAATTGTACCACATAAAAAATGTATATATGAACAACGAGAAAAAGCATCCCCACACACGGGGGAAAGGGGGCAGATTACCCAAGTCGAACCCGGCCGTCCACCGTGAAACCGTCAATCTGGACGAAGCCGGTCATGCACGGTTTCTCACCATGTTTGAGCAGTCCGGCCTGTTGTCCAAATCCAAGTTCATCGCCGCACGGATCTTTAACGAAGAGTTCAGGGTGATCCGAACAGACCGTGCCACAATGGAGTATGTAGCCAAGCTCACGGAACTGTTCCAGCAGTTCCGTGCCATAGGAGTAAATTACAACCAAGCCGTCAAGGAGTTACACATCCATTTCACCGAAAAGAAAGCGTTGGCACTGCTCTACAGACTTGAAAAGCTCACCCTTGAACTCGTGGAGTTGAACCGCCGGATTGTCGAACTTTCCCAAAAACTCGCCTCACATGGTAGCCAAGATCAGTGTGGGTAAGAATCTATACGGCGCATTGGCCTACAACCAGAACAAGGTCGATGAAGGCGGAGCGAAAATCCTCTCCACGCATCTCCTTCGCTATCCCGAAGACGGGTGTTTTCGCCCGGATGAATCCATGCGGCAGCTTCTCGAATGGATGCCGAGCCATTACCGTACCGAGAAGCCGGTCATACATATCTCCCTCAATCCGCATCCCGACGATATACTGACTGACGAGCAACTGGCGGAAATCGGTAGGGAATACATGCAACGGCTCGGTTATGGTAACCAGCCCTATCTTGTTTTCAAGCACGAGGACATCGACCGGCACCATATCCACATCGTTTCCCTGCGTGTCGATAGTGAAGGCAGGAAAGTTTCTGACAAGTTCGAGCATCGCCGTAGCAAAGAGATTACCGAATTTCTGGAACAGAAATACGGCCTTCATCCGGCGGAAGGTCAAAAGAAAGGTGAAGAGTGGCAGCTGAAGCCGGTAGATGCGGCCAAAGGGGACATCAAAAGACAGATAGCCCGCACGGTCAAACCCCTGCTCAAACTTTACAGCTTCCACACAATGGGCGAGTTCCGTGCCTTGCTTTCCCTGTATAATATAGGTATGGAAGAAGTGAAGGGAGAAATGGGCGGACGTACCTATCATGGGATACTCTATACCGCTCTGGACAACAACGGCGAAACGGTAGCCACTCCCATCAAGTCCTCCCGACTGGGCAAAATGACAGGAGCGGAGCAACTGGACAAGAAGATGCGGGAAGCCACCGCAAAAGCCAAGTCCGATCCGTGCCGTGAACGGATTCGACCGTTAGTGGCTGACGCTCTGCGTCGGTCCGTAGACGAACGGGATTTTCGTGACCGCTTGGCAAAAGAACAGATAGACTTGGTTCTCCGCCGCAACGAAACCGGCAGGATTTACGGTGTTACCTTTATAGATCATCGCAGCCGAACCGTGCTCAACGGCTCACGTCTGGGTAAGGAGTTTTCAGCAAATATGCTCAACGAACGCTTTCAGGAACAGCCACAAAATCTCATGCCGCCACTTCAGCCACCCGTTCCTCCTGTTGTGGATCTCGAAAACGGGGAGAAAATTCTGGGAGGGTTGCTTTCCGGCATGGAGCCGGAACTGAATTATGTACCCCGGCATCCCAAGCTCCTGAAACCCGACAAGAAGAAACGCCGGCATCGTTACGGTCGTCAGGACTGACCCCGTATTACAGAATCATTTATTCGATAACTTTTAAAAATTCAGCATTATGTCACAAGAAGATGATCTTCGGGGACTGGCAAAAGTCATGGACTTTATGCGTGCCCTCAGCGTATTATTCGTAGTGGTCAATATCTATTGGTTCTGCTATCCCTCCATCCGGGAGTGGAACGTCAATATCGGAGTGGTGGACAGGATTCTGCTGAACTTCCAGCGCACGACCGGATTGTTCGGCTCCATCCTTTGGACAAAACTCTTCTCCGTTACCTTCCTTGCTCTCTCGTGTCTGGGGACGAAAGGCGTAAAGGAGGAAAAAATCAAATGGGAGCATGTCTGGACAGCCCTTTTCGCAGGTTTCGTCCTCTTCTTTTTCAACTGGTGGTTGCTCGGACTGCCCATACCGTTAATGGCACGCACCGCCTTTTATATATTCACTCTTACTGTCGGTTACCTCTGCCTGCTCGCTGCCGGTGTATGGATCTCCCGTCTGCTCAAACAGAATCTCATGGACGATGTATTCAATAACGAGAACGAAAGTTTCATGCAAGAAACCCGTTTGATTGAAAATGAATACTCTGTAAATCTGCCGACACGGTTCTATTATAACAAGAAATGGAATGACGGCTGGATCAATGTCGTGAACCCCTTCCGTGCCTCCATCGTATTGGGAACGCCCGGTTCGGGAAAGTCTTTTGCAGTGGTAAATTCCTATATCAAGCAGCAGATAGAGAAAGGCTATGCCGCCTATATCTACGACTTCAAGTTTCCCGACCTCTCTACCATTGCTTACAATCACCTGATCAGCCATTTGGAGGGGTACAAAGTGCCGCCGAAGTTCTATGTCATCAACTTCGACGATCCCTCACGCAGCCACCGCTGCAACCCACTCAACCCGAAGTTCATGACCGACATCTCCGATGCTTACGAGAGTTCGTACAGCATCATGCTCAACCTCAACCGGTCGTGGGCGGCGAAACAGGGTGATTTCTTTGTCGAGTCACCCACCATTCTCTTTGCCGCCATCATCTGGTTCTTGCGGGTGTACAAGGACGGCAGGTATTGCACCTTCCCCCATGCCGTCGAGTTCCTCAACAAGCCTTACGAGCAGATTTTCCCCATCATGTCCTCTTATCCCGAATTGGAGAACTACCTCAGTCCCTTTCTCGATGCGTGGTTGGCGGGAGCTGCTGACCAGCTCATGGGTCAGATCGCCAGTGCAAAGATACCCTTGTCCCGCATGATCTCACCGACACTCTATTGGGTGATGTCCGCCGACGAGTTCTCTTTGGACATCAACAACCCCGACGAGCCGAAAATCCTCTGCATAGGCAACAATCCCGACCGGCAGGCAATCTACGGTGCTGCGCTCGGTCTGTACAACAGTCGTATAGTGAAGATTGTCAATAAGAAAGGTAAGCTGAAAAGCTCCATTATCATTGATGAACTACCCACCATTTTCATCAAGGGGCTGGACAACCTGATAGCCACCGCACGCAGTAACAAGGTCGCCGTACTACTCGGCTTTCAGGATTTCAGCCAGCTTATCCGTGACTATACCGACAAGGAGGCGAAGGTGATTATCAACACGGTGGGTAACCTCTTTTCGGGGCAGGTCGTGGGGGAAACAGCCAAAACCCTCAGCGAAAGGTTCGGCAAGATACTCCAGAAACGCCACTCTATCTCTATCAACCGGCAGGACGTTTCCACCTCCATATCCACCCAGATGGATAGTCTTATTCCACCCAGCAAGATCAGCGGGCTGACGCAGGGAATGTTCGTCGGCTCCGTTGCCGACAACTTCGGAGAGAGGATTGAGCAGAAAATCTTCCATTGTGAGATTGTTGTCGATGCCAAGAAAATTGCCGAAGAAGAAAAGACATACCAAAAGATACCCGTTATCACCAACTTCGTGGATGATGACGGAATGGATCACATGAAGGAAATGGTACAGGAGAACTACAATCGGATCAAGGAGGATGTCAAACGGATCGTGACCGATGAATTGGAGCGCATCGCCAACGATCCCGCTCTAAAGCATCTCTTGGAACTGAATAAATGACAAAATCCCCTGTAAACCATAGTGTTTACAGGGGATTTTGTCTGTTTCGGAAATCAACTTACCTGCTACGGTAATGTTTCTCGTCATCTTCTTCCATCCGTTTGAGCAGCACTTCACGCAGGCGGTCAATGAAGTAGGTTCGTTCGTCCGCCTTTCGCCTGCGTATCCGTGCGTAGTAGCTCGAGGCGTTCTTCACGTCTATGCCCAGCAGCCCGCACACGTGTTCCACTACACGTTTCAGCGTGACATCGCCGTCGTTGAACAGCTTCAGTTCATGGCAGGCGTACAGCAACTCTATCAGGTTGATAACGTCCGAAGTCCAGATAACCGGCGGGGCACCCGTCGGTGCGGCTGTTTTCACCGAACCGGCCGGGTGTATCTCATAGGCGAACTTGCAGTAGGCTTGCATCCCTTCCAGATAGGTCAGCGTGCCGATAATATAGGAGTAGCAGATCAAATGTTCCTTCTGTGTCGTGCGGTAATGCTCACGCAGGATGACCAGCCTGCAACTCAGGTATTGCAGCTGGAAAAGGACAATACTGATGTCGCTCTCCGCACGTTGCAGCTCGTACACTTCCTTTACAAACTCTGTATTAGCTTTCGAGAGTGTTTCCTCGTTGCTGTTCTCTTGTCCCAGCAATAGGAGATAAGGGGTAACATTGAATAATCTCATAATGTTTTTCGTTTAAGTATGAAAATGGCTTCAATGTAGGGGCTTTACCTGACATGCTTGTTCCGCTTTTCGCCGAAAATACCGATGGCTATTCGCCCAGATAGAACTAACGGCGTTCCTTGCACAATTCATCGTACAAGTCTTTATGCAGCTCGCTCGGACTTTGCTTCATCTGCTCCATGCAGAACTCCCAGAAACGGTTGGCAGATACGAACCCGTTCTTCTCGGCTATCTCTATCAGCGGACGGTCGTAATAATACTTCAAGTCCCTCCGTATCTGTTCAATGCGTTGCTCTTTGAGCCACTTGTTGGCGGAGCGATGATAAATCTTGCGGAACCTCTCACGGAAAGTCGAAACACTCATGCAGAACATTCCGGCAAGTTCCTCTACGCTGTGCGTTCGGTAACTGTAGCGGTTCACCTTCATTCGGAAGACGGCGGTAAACAATGGCTTCAACCGTTTCTCGGCAAACTGGAAGTCCAGCTCGGTGAGGGGCGTGTACTGTCGGCTGATCTGTTTGCGCCGTTCCACAAAGAAATAGTCACACACCTCGTTGCACATATTGTACAGGGGTTGCGGCGTACCGGTACGATACAGCACCTCACATAGATAAAGCATCTCCGGCGTGCGGTACGCTTTCCGGTAAGGCTCGACGAAATGGTGCAGCAGGTCGTTCTGTATCTCCACCTCTTTGGAGAGGGAGAGCAGCATCAATAGTGGCTGATACTCCCTGCATGATACCGAAGGCAGTTCGGGCAGTTGTTCCATCTGCCGCAGGATATGGCGGCACAGCTCCGTGTTATGGGAGTAAGGTTCCAGCACAAGAAATTTTTTTGTACTTTTCGCCTTTAACAGCGCCTCCACATCCACACGGAGCGTATGGGTTATTTCTCTCAGTGATTCCGGTGCGGTTGTCACCAGTTGTTCGATAAATTTTGTTTCCATAATAATGTGTTTATTATAAATCCATGATGTATCCCATCTGAAATTTCACAAAGATAACCGCCATGATATGGTAACGACTTCCGCTTTTCGCCGGAAATATTTCCGTGTCTGGAAATAGAATTAAATTTTTACCTTATCCTTTATAAAGGAATAATATACCAGATAGTATGTGTTTTGAAGTATCTATTCATGGACGGCTACGGCTGTCTAATTTATTTTTATAGACTCTACAATTTTCAAAATTTCAGATTCAGAACTATCATCAGACGTTGTAGTAGCAATGATAAAACTTTCCAATGTTTTCTTATTCATATGAATAACAATATTCTGATTTATATAGATGTTTCCACCACCTGCTACTGCACATTCCATCTTCCCCGAAACCTTTTCAAATACTTTTCCATGAATATTTATATTTTCTACTCGAAATTCCTCCATAGACTTGGTCAACAGATCATGCATATGTTCCATCGCTTCTTCTGAAGGTGCTTTAAGGTAGCTGACGGTTAAACTATTGACACCATCTCCTTGAAGTTGAAGTATCTGCTTCGTATCAGACTTTTTTATTGTTTTCCAAGTTGATGGATATTGGCAACTGAAGCCACAACTGCTATTGACATATTCTTTCATTCCGTTGACTAAATCGGTTTCACTCCCGGTAAAAGTAGAAACATCCGTTGTATTTTGTGGAATCTGGAAGGAAGCATTGGGCTCTGCCTCAATGGCATCTCTTTCGAAAAAAGCGTTTTGCGCATATTGTTCGAGTGTACCATTATCCCACATCTTTCTGATTTCCACAAAATCTGCTGGCAGGTTGGATGTCTGTCCCACAAAAAGAAAAGCGAAGATTAACACAAAAGAAATTTCTGTGAGTGAGGTACAAAGGGTTGAAGCCTTTTTCACCGCATATCGGTCGGTCAGCAGATATAGGATACCTAATACGACTCCGGATATAAGTCCGCCAATATGGGCGGCATTGTCTATGTTTTCCACCCTTATACCGGATGTAAGGTTATAGAAAACAAAGAAACCGATACTGTACAACAAGGATTTACGTTGTCCTTTTTCTATCTTGTGATGAAATATCAGATAGGAAAGAAATATGCCATAAAGTCCGAATATTGAACCGGAAGCCCCGGCACTTATGATTTCTGGATGTATGGTCAGGCTGGCAAGAGCCGAAAACAATCCTGTCAGAAGATAAGCACTTATAAGCCTTCTTCCACCGATAAGCTGTTCCAGAAATACCCCGATATACAGTAATGCGTACATATTCATAAGTATATGAATCACTCCTATATGGATGAAATTGCAAGTAACGGTTCTCCACCAATCACCGGTAAGTGTAAGAGGACCGAAATCTGCGCCCCATTTTATGATGGATATTCCCGTAGGGGCTATCAGGCTTACTCCACATATTGCCATGATTACAAATAAGGCGACATTGATATAGGTAAGCAGAGGCGTTGCTATATTCCCTTTACGGATTGTCAAAAGCGATCGCAAGGATGCGTTCGCTTTTTCGTCCATACTCATAGAAGCATCCTTATTTTCTTCAAAAGCAGAGAAATCTCTACATGTGTTTTCTCTGTCTGTATCAACAATGTATGATACGTCTTTCATCTTATCCAAAAGAGGCATGATACCATTGACCTGTTTGAATAACACTTCTTCTGTATATACGGGAATCAGTTGATAAATGGCTACCGAATCTCCATTGGGTAGTTGGCAGTTTTCCGCCCCGCTATCCCGTTCTTCAGGAACGGTGAGCAGGAGGGATGTCATGGAGGTATCATCATGTAACGGTGTACCATCGGATAGTGAGTGTCCACACGTGATCCATGTATTTCCCTGCTGAAGCCATGATGCGCATCGCAGAAGCCAATCAGTTGGCCACACATCTTCCGTATTCCATGTTGGAGGCATACACATACAAAACTCACACCTCGAAGGAATTTCCTTATCCGGCACTGGCATAACAGAAGCTCCTACTCCACAGGTGACCAGTGTATAGCAGTCGAATCTGCTTGTTGGTTCGATGATGAGAATTTCCACTCCAGACGGTGAGACAATGCTTTTGGTGATACCTTTAATACCACCATAGAAATGACGGATATGAGAAAGTACGGTATTCTGCTCTTCTAAGGTATATGCACATGCGGTGTTGTCTACGGCCTTGGATACATTTGAAGGCATATTGTGACTGTTTTGCACCTGTTGCATGGCTGCTATGAGTTTGTCAAGGTTCTGCTTGTTCTTCCCCCAGTCAAAGAGCTGCATGGATGTACATACACTTGTAGCGAGAAGCAGTCCGTCTTTCCCGTCTATTACAGAAAGAACTACCTTTTCTTGCCACGATCTCAAACTTGCAGATGTATAAAATTCAGCTTCTTCACTTTTTATATTACCCGCTTGCCAACCGAGATGTTTGGATGCTTCAATAGCAAGAAGCATCAGTTCTTCGGAAGAATATCCGGCTAACTCTATTATTCGTTCACTTTTAGGTCTAAATCCTGTTGCCATATTTACAATATTATTATGTATAAAATATTCTTTTAAAGCTACCAAGTTGGTTAGAAACTTATTCTTTTCCTTTTCAGTATATCCGCCAACCAATCAGGAATGAACTTTTCCGCCCGTGGATATTTACTGAAATCTTCGCTAAAATCACTATCGCTAAATGCCTTTTTCAGTTCTTCATATCTCGTATCGTAACCAAATCTTATATCCATATTATTGCCTTTGTCTATTGTTATTTTACATAGATAGAAAGCCCCCTCTTGCGGGCATAAGGAATACATCAGGTCTTTGAGTTTTTCTATTTTTCCTGAAAGGTGTATTGTAACATTAATACCAAGACGAAACTGAACTGGCTCGTTTCCCCTGTAATAGTAAATGTTAGTATAAGATGTGCTTTCAACGGTATAACAGTAAAAATCACATTTACTCCACTGGGCATAAGCCACCATTTTTGCCAAAACGTCCTTGATGCCGTTTACATAAGCACAGCATTTTTCATCATCTTTCCAAAGATTTAGTTGTGTACGATAAGGAATGTATTTGGCAGACGGTGTTACTTTGCTTGTTGAAGCGGGATATGGCAGCCTGTCATCTGAACAAGCAGTTTTGATACAATCGGTAAGATACCAGCTCCAAAACTCTTTATTACGCTCGTCATCAATAAAATCTAAATCGACAATACCGCCATTATATACTAAACTTGCAAGGAAAGCCGTATCCCATTCATCCGGATCTTCTACTTCTTCATCGGAATCGTAATCACTGATAATACTGTTTGCATCTGAACCGGCATCATAGGCTGCATGAACAGCAACCTTGGCTGCAAACGAGGCTGTCATATCATCTTCGATGTAATCATCAGCAAACATGTCCAAATGGTCGGCATCGTTCAACAAATCCTTTTTACTCGTTTGTCCAAGCAGATATTTCTCCGTTTTTTCTATCAGTCCGATTATTTCCGTATCATTCCTGAAAAAGTCATTCCATATCGGATATACTTTCAATGCGCATAAGATACTTACTCTTCCAATGACAAGTGGTTCATTGATAGCTTGTAATATCGCACGTCTTGTGGGCAAAGATAAATGCCCTTTGTTTGAATGATTGACCTCATCCAAACCTTTGCTTATCAAAGAAGTTATTGTTTCTAATGATGTAATCCGTTGTTCCATATTTGATATATTATTTTTCCATCATGCGTTATTAAGTAACAGATAAAAAGTCGCCACTTGTATAATCGTAGAAACGACATAGATGCCGTAGTAGAGCAGATACCTTTTCTTTTTCTCAAACTCGGTGAAATATTTCCTGTATTTGTCCTTCTTGAATAAGAATATTTCATTGATATAATATCCGAGCCCCCCGGTGACTATAAGAAATGAAATAAAAAGAACCTCATTTCCAAAAATGACAGCCCAAATGTTTACCCTGAAAATCTTGGTGCAGGCAAAGCCGACAAGGCAGAGCATCCAAATACTGATGACACACGAGGTATTAAGTGCCAACATGCTGATATAAACATCAGTACCTTTATCCATTCCGGCTGCTTCTTGTCTCTTATCAAACGAAATCAACCGTTTTATATAGCTGTTTTCCCATTTCGAGAGGCTTAGCCAATAGAGAGGATTTATCATCCTATGATGAATGAAAAACAGCAACTTATAAGTGCAGTAATAATTTATATTGTAATATTTTTCCAATAATTTCCTCATACCTTAATAGTTTAGCAGGGACGGTTTGCCCATTAATAACATATTATTCGTTCCACCTCACGCAATCCGTCCAACCCCATTCGTCGAACAGCCATGTTTCTAAGAAGAAAAGTACAAAGGGTAGTAGGTACAGAAAATATACCTGTACTGCGCTGACATGCTTAGAGCGGCGGTAGTGGTTCAACAATGCCTGTACACGAGCTTTCCTGTATCGTGCAAGAATAAATACACAAATAAGTAAAAACATCGCACCTAAATAGCCAAGACGTAAGGACGACCATTGCGGTACACTGTCAATCAGGATAAAGTTGCTGGGAAGAACCACTATCCACCACCAATACCAACACAGGAGTATGAAGCCTGACATCCGTCCTTTCTTCTTGCCCCAGACTTCTCCTTTGAAATACAGGTAATCAAAGAAATAATACCTGTAATTCGTTCGGTTTGCACGCTGCTTCACTTGCTCAAAATAGTTATCTGTCTTTTTTATTCCTTTCTTCATAATGAATTGTTCCATGTTTATATCAGAATCTTTCCAACTCTCTTTGCTGTGATAAGGCTACTTATATTGTTCTTTAGTTTTCAAGCCGGATAAGCAGAAAGTAACCGCATACTATTATTAATACTCCAATTCCCAAGCCGACAATCCAAAACAGCCAACCTGAATACAGGAATATGATATCACTGTATTTGATCTTTTTCTTTTTAATCAGTCTGCACCAAAGCCAAACTGCAATTTTTCCAAGATTATAAAAGTTACCGGGCGAACTCATTGTTTATTAATTGTATATTTATATTTTTCCTTGTCGATATAATGCTTCTATGAAAAAGACTATCAAGGTGATGGCTATATACATGGCGAGTACCCATATTCCAACTTTACGTTGCATAGGATTCTCATCATCATACTTAGCTATAACCTTTTTATATCTATTCTTGATAAAGAACCGACCGCTCAACCATGCGATTAAACTACCCTCAATAATATAATATTGAACATCAGAAGGATATGCTACGATACTGTATTGAGTTAATATTCCCCACACAATTAACACATTGGTGCTTAGGATAACCGAGAACAGAAGCATAGCCATAAATGCGGCTCCCTCTGCCAAAGAGGAACAAAGCCACAATCTATAAAACCGATAATATAAATAATCTATCATAAGGTGTCTCTATATTGTTGTTAATTAGAAAATTGTTCTCACTATCCATATCCCTGTCAGGAACAGGATTAAAGGAAAAAATAGTATCATCCATACCGGAATTAGCTTGTTCCAGCTGTTGCCCTTGTATTTCAAAAGTATGGCAGCAGTCCTTTTGTGGGTATATCGCAAATAGAATATGACAAAGCACAAGACAGAAACGCCTCCACCGATAACTGCTCCCTGAGAAGGGGTAAAGTTCTTCCTCGTAAAAATCCAATAGTCAGGTAGTACACTGGCAAAGAAGATACTGAAAAAGAACAATACAATTACAGAAACCATGCAAAGTACACCGCAAGCACTGAAACGTGCTGGTTCGTTATATTTTCGATATACCACATACAATCGATAATACAGATAATCAAAGAAATAATACCTATATTTTTTTCCCTCTCTTATCAAATGATTCCGCTCGAAGCGGCTTATTGTTTCTTTTCTATTTCTCATATTTACGAATGTTTCAATCAAGACTAAATTATTGATACTTCATAACTTGCTCACAATCATTGAAACTGACTAAGAAAGAGCATTAAAAGAAGACCGACAGTAAGTACAATATACCTGATACTTAATACCGCCTTGTCTGAATATTTGGCATTATAAATATTGTCTTGAAATTTCTCAAATAATACAAGAGTCCTTTTCTTATTATAATATATGTACACAACAATCCAAGGAAGTATAAAACCGATTATCCATACAATAAGTATTGTTAGTTTGGACATATATGAAAAAAAGAAATCTCCAGTCAAAAAGAATGAGAATATGAAAGATGCGAACATATAAGTTATTGAAATAACTTCCGATAATATACAAGCTGCACCAAAACGTGGGAATTCCTCATTTTTCAAGCAAACTAAATAATATCTATAAAACAAATAGTCAATAATCTTTTTCATGCTTCTATTACTGCTAATGTCACGCTTTGTTAGAAACTCAATTTACTTTGCACGATTGGCTTTTATTTACCCACCATTCCTGTTCTTCTATTTCACGAGCCTTTTGTATCTCGTCCGTTGCCAGAGTCTCATTGTGATAGGCATTATATAGATTTTCCCAACCATTCTTACGATATTTCGGTGATACAACCCATTCGCCTGCATCATTAAACAGGTAGAAGTTTGCAGGAGTATCGGGTATAATCTCATCTACCCAAGAACAGACTTTTGTCAGTCCATTTGCAGATTTCCATTTGCCTCGATATTCAGACAAGTTCCATTTCAGTTCTGCTATTTCATTCCGTCCTTTCTCTATCTGCTGTCCGTTCATCCGATACCCTTGCTTGAAAGCCCCGGAGAATGTACCACTATATCGTTTATCTCCGTATTCCGTAAAGGAGTAATGCCCGTATATGAAACCGTCCACTTTCGTACATTCACTTTTCAGTTGAAAATCAGAAGAAATACTATCTATACAAACCTTTCCCTTAAACGGACAGATTATGGATAATCGGGTACGACTGACACCCTTTATCTCATATTCTCTATTATCCATTTTCCGAACTTTAGTAAAATGAATGTCAATGCGGCTACAATCTTCTCCTAATATGCCAATCATGCTTAAATTGTCAAACAAGCCCGAAAGGTCTTGTCGCAAAATATTCACCTTAGGATTTTGTGAATAAGCTATTCCACAAATCCAAAAGAATAGAAAGATACTAATACTCTGTTTCATATTTTACGAATGAAATATAATTTATTACCATATACTGTCTGTCCATCCCAATTTTCCAAACAGCCACTGTTCCAAAACAAACAAAGCCAAAGGCGTAAATAGGAGCTTTATGATACCGATATGCTTCTTCCCGCCATAGTGTTTCATCAGGGCATCGCATCTCGCTTTGCGGTATCGCAAAAGACAGAAAACGATCGGGAACATTCCCCAGCCATATATGATTGCACGTTTCGCCTCGCTGTTCTCTATATATTCGAACAGAATCGTGAGAAAAGGATATAGGATTAATCCCCAATACCAAATCAGTACACCAAAACCTGATATACGCCAACTACTTTCACCCCATTTGTTTTCATGATAGATTTCCCCCATATAATAGAAATAGTCGAAAAAGTAAAACTTATACTTCTTTATCTGTCGGGGATTGACGAACTCAAAATGATAGCTGCTCTTTTTTATACCTTCACTCATGTCATTATCTATTAAAAAACACTTTCTATATCTTTTGTCATTGTATTCTCTTTTAATTATTGATAATAGTTGACTCGACCTCGTTATAAACTCAATTAAAAGGGTGCATCTTTAACTATTGGACAAACAATAAGTGTATCTTTAGTTACAATTTGCTCATCTTTATTTCGTTTCAAAATCACTTTTCCGGTAAATGTCATTTTATCAATCTTAAATTTTTCAATATCATATTCCAACTGGTTCAGCTCATAGTATATACCAGAGCCGTAACAGTCGAAACACCCTATATATTTCTCTAAAATTCCACTTTTTTTATATATACTTTTCTGCTCATAATAATCACGCAATCCACCTTTATAGAAACGAATAATATACTGCTCATTTTCAGCAATAACATGGTCGAAATTGAACATCATCCACCATAATGGAGGAAATATAACGAATGGTAATATATATACTCCAAAATAAATACGCATACAGACTTTGCTCCATGTAGGCATTTTCTTAGGAACACAGAAAATCAGCACGAAAGGAGTAAGAAAAAACAATAAACGTAGCATATCACCAATACTCCAGCGTATTCGGTCATATATATCTATAAAACTTAATATTATCAATCCTAATATTCCACATAATACATGAATACCAAGAATGATATAAAAGAATTTAGATCTCGTCATATTTCAATCAATACTGTTTATAATGGTTAGCAGGGAACGGCTTGCCGTTATCCTGCGTTGTTAGCTATATTTTAGTCAAAAGCCATGTAGCACAAACAGACTTTTAACAAGATAATTTTCTACTGTCCATACGGCATAATATCCACCTGCACCGTCACTGTTCTGTATGCTGATGAACAGTGAGTTCCCTTTTCCCAATGCCACGACAACATTGTTTTGGTTCGGTTCGTATAGATGTGTTATATAACCCGTTGGCGGAATTAAATAAATAACCGTA
>NZ_KV804418.1:0-1583 GCF_001811315.1 Bacteroides sp. HMSC067B03
GAGGCAGAAAACAAGGAAAAGGGCAGTACGGAAATAAAAGAAGAATAAAATCCAACATTATTCACATTGATATATAATAGCCAAGTATTTCGCCATATCAATATAAATCCAACTATAATCAAAATCAAACAGTTATCTAATTTATTGGTTATTAAACATATAATACGCCAAAACATTTATTTTGGAGAATATAATATTAATTAAACAAAAAAATGGCATCATTAAAAATAAAGTATCGACATTCCTCTATAGAAGGAAAAGCGGGAACATTGTTCTATCAAGTAATTCATAATCGTGTAGCAAGGCAGATAAATTCAGGATACAAGATTTATCCTGACGAGTGGGATATTTTCAATTCCCAAATAATCATACCAGCAAAGACAGGAGAAAACCGGCATCGGTATTTGGTTTCTTTAAAAAAATGTATTGAGGAAGACACCTCACGTCTAAAAGATATTATGATAAGATTTGAGAATCTTGGATACAAATATACGGCAGACGAAATCATTGAATATTATTCCGCTCCTCCTGTGAACGAGTACTTTGTGTCATTTTGTGAGAATCTCATTGAAGAATTGAGACAAATAGGTAAAATACGCACCACAGAAACTTATACCACTACGCTCAATAGCTTCAAGCGATTCATGAATTTCAGAAAGAAAGGCAGAGACATCCCTTTCGACAATATAGACTCCAACCTGATGATGGAATATGAACAATATCTAAAATCTAATGACATTTGTCCGAACAGTACTTCCTATTACATGAGAAACCTCAGAGCCATGTATAATCGTGCCGTAGAAAAAGAATTGGTTATACAGCGATATCCGTTTAAACATGTATATACGGGCATAGATAAAACTGTAAAACGGGCAGTTCCGGCCAAAATTATCCGACAGATACGCGATATGGATTTAAGTCACGACTCCTCTTTGGAATATGCAAGAGACCTATTTATGTTCAGTTTTTATACCCGAGGGATGTCATTTATAGACATGGCTTATCTAAAGAAAAGTAATTTGCAAAACGGTTTTTTATCATATCGCAGAAAAAAGACCAACCAACAGCTAGTAATCAAATGGGAAAAGCCCATGCAAGAAATCATAGATAAATACGATACCATAGGTTCTTCTTATCTATTGCCGATCATTCTCGACGCAAAAACGGATGAACGGAAACAATACAAGAATGCAGCCCAGCTGGTGAATTCAAAACTAAAGAAATTGGGAAAACAAATCGGCCTTCCTATTCCGCTGACGAGTTATGTGGCACGTCACGCCTGGGCTTCTATCGCCAGAAGCAAAAACATTCCGTTGGCTACCATCAGCGAAGCTATGGGACATGATTCA
Organism: Bacteroides sp. HMSC067B03; assembly: GCF_001811315.1. NCBI lineage: Bacteria > Pseudomonadati > Bacteroidota > Bacteroidia > Bacteroidales > Bacteroidaceae > Bacteroides > Bacteroides sp. HMSC067B03. The sequence goes on from NZ_KV804418.1 coordinate 1,350, forward strand.
GAAAGCACTACACGGATTTATCTTGCATCGTTAGACACCTCCGTAGTGGATAAAGCGAACAGTATTATTTTAAATACACTTTAATTCACATTATAAAACAGTTTACGCCATAGGTTTCAGCATACGTGCCCAATCGGCCCGCTGTTATTCTATGGCAATTATTATTTTTATTTATCTGACAAAAAATAAGTTGGAATTATGTTATACAAATTGAAGTTTTCTTTCTGAGAGAAA
>NZ_KV804419.1:0-206 GCF_001811315.1 Bacteroides sp. HMSC067B03
TTTCCCATGTTAATTTTTGATATTTTTAAAATTTTTCTTTTACTCCGCAAAGTTAATGATTGTCAAACTATTAACACTCATTTTTTCAAAATTTTAAAATTTAAAAAGCCCCTACCGGGGCTAATTAAACGTAACTATCTAAGAGATAAAGAGTTAAAGAGATAAAGAATCTATTGCGGAAACGGGACGAACCCTGCCTGCGCTAG
>NZ_KV804420.1:0-258 GCF_001811315.1 Bacteroides sp. HMSC067B03
TCCATTCTTCCGGCTTAAAGTAGCCTTCAACGGTAATCAGTACATCTTTTTGCAGTATCCAAAAAGCATAGCGGTCTTCCATCTTACTCTAGGCTTCAACTTTCATAACAGAGGAAACAAATGTTTTTTCTTCATTTATCTTGCCTATGCGACTGACCACAATAGAGAAGTGTGCAACCTTTACTATTTCGAATAAATGGATTTCTGCATCCCTACAAATCCTGCCTGTTACTGCGAATGAATTTTCAATCTTTTTCA
>NZ_KV804421.1:0-1147 GCF_001811315.1 Bacteroides sp. HMSC067B03
AAGATTAAAGTTGGTCTCATCGGTTTTGGCAGAATGGGGCGATTTTATTTAAAAGAAATGCAGAAAAGCGGGCGATGGGAGGTCGCATACATTTGCGACATCAATCCCGATTGCCGGGAACTGGCAAAGAAATTATCTCCCGAATCGAAGATACTGGAAAACGAACAGGAAATGTTCGATGATGAAAGTGTGCAGGTAGTAGGACTATTTGCTCTGGCAGACTCACGAAAAGACCGGATTGAAAAGGCCATCAAATACGGCAAGCATATCATCTCCGAAAAACCCGTTTCAGACACTATCGACAAAGAATGGGAAGTAGTGGACATCACTGAAAAAGCCGCTTGTTTCTCTACCGTCAACCTGTATCTCCGTAATGCCTGGTACCATCAGGCCATCAAGCAATTTATAGACCAGGGAGAGATCGGTGAACTGGCCATCCTGCGCATCTGCCACATGACTCCGGGACTCGCACCGGGGGAAGGACACGAATATGAAGGACCCGCCTTCCACGACTGCGGAATGCACTATGTAGACATCGCACGCTGGTATGCCGGATGCGAATACAAGACGTGGCATTCACAGGGAGTCAACATGTGGAGTTATAAGGACCCCTGGTGGGTGCAATGCCACGGAACATTCCAGAACGGCGTTGTCTTCGATATCACCCAGGGATTTGTCTACGGACAATTATCCAAGGACCAGACCCACAATTCATACGTGGACATCATCGGTACCAAAGGAATCGCCCGCATGACGCACGACTTTCAAACCGCCGTTGTCGACCTTCGCGGAGTCACACGGACAGAGCGGATAGAGAAACCCTTCGGAGGGAAAAACATCGATGTACTGTGCGACCTGTTTGCCGACTCCATAGAAACCGGAACCAGAAACCCCAAACTCCCGCTCATACGAGACTCCGCCATCGCGTCCGAATACGCATGGACCTTTTTGCGCGACGCCTATACGCACGATTTACCCGCGATAGGAGAACTGGAGACACTGGAGCAAATATGGGAAAGAAGAAGAAATATGAAAAACGGATACGGATTACTCCAAAAGCCATAATAAGTTTTTAATGATATAACAGGCTGAAATTAATTACTAACTCTTAAAAATAAAACCATGTCAGACTTTTCAAGAAGAAAAT
>NZ_KV804422.1:0-315 GCF_001811315.1 Bacteroides sp. HMSC067B03
GTAAGGCAGACCGCGTCGACATGCTCGAAAGACAGGAGGAGGCACGCAAGGAACAGGAAATCGAAAACATCCTGAACAGTGCGATCAAGGAAAAAAGAATCACAGCCGACGTTCGTGACGACTGGAAGGCGAACCTGACCAGCAATTTCGATACCGCAAAGAAGTTGCTTGATGCCATCAAACCCGTGGAAATGCCGGAAGTTCACGCTCCCAGCCTGACGGATTCCACAAACAAAAAGTTTGAAGACTTTCAAAACGATCCGGAAGCCTTGAGAAACCTTATGGAGAAAAATCCGGCTGAATACGAACGTCTTT
>NZ_KV804423.1:0-1614 GCF_001811315.1 Bacteroides sp. HMSC067B03
CGGATGACACACTTTCACGTACATTTGAAAAGGCGTGTCTACCATCTGCACGGATTAAAGCTATTGAGAAGCTGCAGGAGCAAGGGTTTGATGTGTCTGTCAGGTTATCCCCATTTATCCCTCAATTTATTGATTTTAAGGTTCTGAATAGTATCAAATGTGATAAGATTCTAGTGGAGTTCTTGCGGGTAAACACATGGGTGAAGCAATGGTTTGATATTGACTATTCCGAATACACCCTGAAGCATGCAGGGTACAATCATCTGCAGCTGGAGCGAAAAATCGAATATCTAAATAAGATTTCAGGATTCAGGGAGATTTCAGTTTGTGAAGACGTGGATAGTCATTTTCAGTACTGGAAGGAGAATGTAAACTACAGCCCGAACGACTGCTGTAATTTGAGACTATAAAGTTTAGCCGCGCAAAGATTTTTTTCTTGCGCGGCTTTTTTTGAATAGATAATCATTTGTAGAATATGTATTTTTCTTCACAATAAATACAATGATTTTCCTTGCAATACTTCTCAACTGCTTTGCGCGTTCTAAAGTCTTTTATTTTTCCATCTTTTGATTGAATATGTTCCACATTAAAGTCCTTGTCTATCTTTAGAGGAACAAACCTTGTTTGAGTATTAAATCGCTTCATTTTTTTAGTTATGATTTTATTTCTTTTTCCATTAATCTTAAAATCCTGTTGAACTCACTACGACTCATATTGGTAGGCGCAAAAGATGCTTTTACCTCTTCAAACGGACGGAGAGAATGTTTTAATGTTTCTTGAGCTTTCTCCCTTGCCTTTTGGGCACACATTTCAATATATTCTTCATCTGTCATATTGTAGTCAGTAACAGTATCTATCACCGTTGAAAATCGGCATAAAAGCCCATTTTTTTGTCTTGTTATAAAGCTCATATCTGATTTGTTATTAATTACAATACTCTTGTACATCTTTATCCGCAAAATGGATGCACGTGCAGGCGGAAGGAATGAAATTGGATAAATCTTCCAAGTCGTTTCCTTGCATCTTGTAGAACCCTTGTTTTACAAAGAGTTCATCACGATTCTGAAAACCTACATATACATCCCCGTATTGCGGGTGGGTACAGGATGCTATTAGTATTTTCTTCATATCTAATTTTTTACGCATTTATAAATTCCAGTTTATACCCTAAATAACCCGGCTCACCTTCCGCATTAATAGCCCGCCCTGTCAAGTGTCCGTAAAGTTCGTCCATAATAATGTAGAACATCACCTTTGGCAAAGGCTTCTGTAAATATTCAACGTACACGTTAAATAACTCATGCTTAGGAGTTACCGTTTCAATCTGTCTGAAACATTCGGTTATCGGACGAAAATCAAATCCGTTCTTCTTTGGGTTAGTCAATAGTTCCTTGTAGGCAGCTACATGACCGGGAGTTAATTGTATTGTTTCACTCATTTCTCTATTAATATTATCAAAAGCCGATCTTTCCTGGCTGTTATCCCTTTATTTTAAAACTCCACAATAAGCCAAAACCGATAAGGAGGTAAATATACCTATTACTGATATTAAATATAGAATCAGTAGATACTCTAAGGTGTTATCTTTTTTCATATCCAATTTAATCTTCTACT
>NZ_KV804424.1:0-1264 GCF_001811315.1 Bacteroides sp. HMSC067B03
TAGTACGCTTTGACCCGGACGATATGAGTCAGGTGCTTGTATCGAACGCAAAACGTCTGAAGTCCGGTCGTGTTGACAAAGAGATCGGGACATTGCAATACGTACTGCAACGTGATATCAAAGTTCCGATGGCTTTGGCTGACCAGAAACCGGAACATTTTGAATACCGGGCACGTGTCGACAGGTTCAACAATGAAATGGCGGAGAAGGTAAAGGAGAAGGCTAAAGACGTCGATAGGAGAATCACCACCATTTGCCAGCGTATCCCCGAAATAGCTGCGGCAACAGTCCTTGACCGCTACCTGATAACTGACAGCTTGGGACAGCACAAGGATGTCCGGTCAAAAATGAGGGATGACGCCACGGACGCGGATTTCACGGAAGTGACTCAACATATCACCCGACAAAGTGTAGTAATGGCTTCCACCGGAACGGATGATGAAGATTACGATTACAACCCACTGGATATGAATTTTTCAAGATGATTTAAAAACAATTTAAAAGATATACAACATGGATAATCAAGCATTAAAAACGTACATAGAGAAGTTAATCAATCGCGGATCATCTGCAACGGAGTTGGCGCGGAAGTGTGGAATATCGGATACCGCCATGTCCCAATTCAGAAGCGGCAAGTATGGAGCTAACGAAGACTCTATCGCTGAAAAGATCGCTTCCGGTCTTAATTACTACGAAAACGCCTGGAATGTAGTGGAAAGCGTCACCAGTTACCAGCAGGTACGCACCGCGTTCGTGGCAGCCAAACGGAATCACAAATGGATGTGTATATCTTCCCGATCCGGCAGTGGGAAGACTCAATCCCTCATAGACCTTTATAACATGAGTGCCGATAATTCAGTCATATATCTGAAATGCCGGAAGTGGACGGCACGTAAATTCCTGACCAAGTTAGCCACATGCATGGGGGAAACGGTAACGCGCTATATGGATAACGATGACCTTATGGACTTGGTTGTTTCACACATAAACCGCATGGCTGGAAAATCCCCTTTGTTAATCCTTGATGATGCCGGAAAACTGGCGCACAGTGCCCTTTGTACCTTGATACCTCTATATGACGATACTTTACACCGTTTGGGGGCTATCGTAGCCGGAACGGAGACGCTGGAACGCAATATAAAGCGTTATGTCGGTCGTGTAGAAGGATACGACGAAATAGACGGCAGATTTTGTCGGAACTACATCGCATTGCTGGGAGCCACAAAGAAGGATGTCAAAGCCATTTGCGCGGCAAACGGGATCA
>NZ_KV804425.1:0-400 GCF_001811315.1 Bacteroides sp. HMSC067B03
ATTGCGGAAACGGGACGAACCCTGCCTGCGCTAGGCTTGCTGTGCGTGTACACGTGGCCGTTGTTCATGCTCACGTACCACGCGTTCGAGGCGTCGTATTCGGTGCTGCTCCAGTACCAGTCGGTTGTAATTATATTTTGATTACCTGATACGGAGGATAGCAACTCGTTGATTTCGGTCTTATATTTGGCGATGGTAATGAGTTCTCCTTCGCTGGGAAGATACCACTCGGTTTTGTCTTCAAGTCCGTCCAGTTCAAGCGTACAAGCCTTATAGTTCTTTGCTGCTTCCGCGGCTGGCGCGCCAACGACACCGCCATTATCCTTAATTCCCGCAGTGGCTTCTATGATAGCATCGGTATTTTGTTTTCCGTCTGCCGTTTCATAAAGCCCTTGATTAC
>NZ_KV804426.1:0-423 GCF_001811315.1 Bacteroides sp. HMSC067B03
GTTGCTGGATCATTTACGGAAAGTCGGGACAAGGTAAAAGTTCTTTCGCTCTGCAACTGGCTCGCAAATTTGATGAAATGGGGCTTCGTGTTCTTTATCTAACATTGGAAATGGGCGCGTGTGACGACTTCGTGAACTCCGTGCTTGATGTAGGTATCAGCAGTAAGACAAACAATATAATCTACTCGGACGAAGCTACCATCAAAGAATTGGACGAATACTTGTCAAAGCAACGTAGCCCGGACGTGATAATGATAGACTCCATACAATATTTCGAGCAGCAAGGGGGAGCGAAAGCCACCGAAATAATCCGCCTGCGCAAGAAGTATCCGCGAAAGATATTTGTCTTTATCTCGCATGTGGACGGGCGCGAGGTGGAAGGAAAAACCGCCTATGACGTGAAACGTGACAGCTTTAAAAGAA
>NZ_KV804427.1:0-302 GCF_001811315.1 Bacteroides sp. HMSC067B03
ATGTTCGGTGGCTAATCGCTGTTTAGGCGATTTAGGTGCGTGTTACTGATATTATTTATTAGACTTGAATAATTCATAAATATATAAACAAGCATCCTCTTCATTACAAAAAACTTTTTCGCAATTCCGTCCTCCACGTTCATCAAAATAAAAAACTTCCCATTTGCTATAATTTTGATACAGGACTATTTTGTCTGACTCAATGTTCCCATTAAGCGAATATTCATTTGGATTAACCCCCAGCTTGTCTAATTCTTTTTTTAATATATCTTTGTTCATATATTCATTTTATTATCAGTAAT
>NZ_KV804428.1:0-3177 GCF_001811315.1 Bacteroides sp. HMSC067B03
TGGAAGGAAATTTTAAAGCATGGGTATATGATGTCATTTGTGAGGCTAATATAATAGAATCAATACATTATGTTACAAGTCCAGAGAATTATAGAGAAATACTACCTGAAATTTATTTAAGTGATTTTAGAAATTAGATTATAATAGATATAATAATGGTATGACAAAGCAAGATTTTATAAAGAAGTTTCCTGATGTTAAGGTGCAGCAGTTTGAAACTGATACTGTATTGAGTAAACAGGAAATAAAGGAAATGGTTAAGCAATTCACCAATTCACTTGATATGGGACTGATATATTATGAGCAATGTGGTTGCAATGTTACTGTTTTTACCTCTGATAAAATGAAGTCGGAACTTAATAAGATGAAGCCCGGCTATCAGGTGACAGAGGAGAGGTCGGAACCATTATATCTGACAGATTCATTGTTTGTGGAAACTACTGCGTTAGAGTAAAGTTCCCATCCGGTGAAGATGTCTATGATTGTGATTTTTTTGTTTAATACTAAAAATATAATGGAAATGGCAACAAAAATTCAAATTGACGTAATTGGAAAAATAGAAGGTACTCAATTTATGAAGTGTAAGCTATATACAAATGAAAATATTGTCATTATCATGATGAATGAATTTGATTATGAACGGTTGAAAGAAGAAGGAATCTTCATAAGAGATGGCAAAAGTCGAGATTCAGCCGGGGTGTTGAATACAACCAATACTTTCATCGAAAAAAATTAATACTCAAAACAAAAAAGAATGATTATGGATAAAAAAGAAAAGAATTTTGCCACATACAAAGAATTTGGAAAGATGCTTCGGGAAGTGGCAAACATATACTCCAAACTGGGTGACGAACCTTTGCTGGAAGAAGGACGTGAATACAACGCAATCAGAGACGCTGTACAGGCGATAACCAACAAGCACGACTTTGCCTCCTACATCCTGCCATGGAGGGAAGATTTCCGCTCGATGCCCTTCAACGTAACAAGGCAAAAGAAATGGGCTGATTATGTTGCTGAATGCCATGCCAAGGGAAAAGAAATAGATTACGATAATTACGATTGGGATAAATGATTATAATTTTATCGAATTGTGTTAAAGGGAATGGATGTCATATAATCAAAGTATAGATAGAATGTTTATTGAATATAAGGTATATCGTAAGATGTCAGATTTGAAGCCTTTTATATCTAGGGATGAACTCCCTTCTTGTCAGATGATTGGAAAGAAAATGTTTGTAGGGAAAAAAGCAAAAATAGAGGCTATTTATAGACTTACAGGGGAACGTTTACCAGAAGACTATACAACAGAGCAGGTAAACAGTTACCTTACTGTAGAGCTTTTTAATACATCTTTATGGCATAAGTACAGGAAGATTTATAATGAAGTTTCTAATGAAAAAGAAATTGTTATTGAGAATTATAGTTATCAATATACATTAGTTGTAGAATTAGCAAATAAATCAAATCCACCATTGGATGAAGGGAAGATAATACATTTTGTTATGTGCGAACTATTAGGAAATCCTTGTGAAATGTATAAAGGGATGAAAAACCCTATAATTTCTTTACGAAAAGATTATGATAGATAAAGCAAAAACATTAGATGAATGCTTTAAGGAACTAATCCTTAAAAGAGGTTGGTCTAAAAATAGTCCATATGACCGCCGAACTGCATCAAGGCATAAAAAGTTATTCCTTGAAGGAGCGTTGCCTGATGAATTTAAAAGAATATATTTGCAAAGTGCTGGTTATACAATAGTGCAGCCGGAGCTTTGGCGACAGGAATTATAAAACAGAGAAAATGAACTGGAGGAACATAATAAGAAATCTATTAGAAGTTATCATTGCTATATTTAGAATGATTCTCATAGGGCTATTTTATATAGCCAAGTTTATGTTTATGTTCTTTATTCTACTTTTTTTTGGTGTATTAATCAGTCAAAATAATAAGCGATGGTAAATAGAGAAATAAAAGCCCGAAAACGTGCGGTGAAAGAAGAAAAAGAAGAAATAGACGGTGAGATTGTTAGAATTAGAAAAGGGCATCCTCGTACAAATCTTCCTGTGGAACTCCCAGAAAATCCCACATGGCTGAAACAACCTAATGTGGTTACATTAATGGCTGGTGATTTTAAGACAGTACAGATTAGAATCTTAATAGCTGTTATAGAGAAATTACAGAATGTCATAGAATTAAGTATTCAGCATCTAGATAAATATGGTACATCTATTCCATGCGAGCAATTATCCTTATTTCAAGAATATTCAGACCGTATAAGAGTAGATATTGCATATCGGGATTTGGGCGTTAGTCCAGACCAATACAAGGAAGTAAAAAGTATGGTTCGTAAATTAATCAGTATTCCTGTAGAGTTTGATGTCAAAGACCCCATAACAGGTGAGGAAAGTTGGTCTATTACTGGTTTATTTACAAAGGCAAATATACCTAAAACTCCTTATTCAAGAGGTTTTTCTTTAGAAATGGATAGAGAGGTCGCTAAAGTTTTCATTAATGTTGATAGAGGCTTTACACGCTATATAAAAGAGATAGCCTTAAGAGCGCAAAGTAGATATACAATAAGAATGTATATGCTGATTAGTTCGTGGAAAGAAAAAGGTGGTTTCTCTATTTATGTGGATAGATTTCGGAAATTCTTAAAACTAGAGGATAAATACCCCGAGTTTAAAGATTTATATAGACGTGTAATACGCCCTGTTTACGAAGATTTGTTTGAACAGGCTGATTGCTGGTTTGAAATGGCAGAAGTTTATCGTAATTCAGGCGATACACAGCCTTATAAACTTAATTTCAAAGTTATTAAGTCTGCATTATCAAAGAAGGAAGAAGAACTATTAAAAGGACAAAAGAAGATGATAACGAATTTTTGTTCTTTGCACTTTGCAATGAAGGACGAACATTTGCAGCAGTTTATTCCACAGATTACCTTAAACAACTATAAAGCAGTAGTAACTAAGATGCTTTATCTAGGCGAATATGTTAGAGATAACTGGAATAAAATTTCAAATAAAGCAGAATATTGTTTATCCGTATTATTAAAAGAGGTAGAAATACTCCCCGGAATGATTGGAGAAGAAAAAGAAGATGAATAAAAGTTGGGTTTTTGTCCCTATGGATGGTGTAAAAGTTGGGTTTTTGTCCCTAAGAAGTTGGGTTTT
>NZ_KV804429.1:0-4176 GCF_001811315.1 Bacteroides sp. HMSC067B03
TAAAAAAAGGTCTTTAAATCTAGCTGAAGCATAAGTTTAATTTTAATAGATAAAAGACTATGGCACATCAGAGTAAATATCCTAGTTTAGACAGACAATGGCATAAGATGATGTTTTCTTTCTTTGAGTATCTTCCTATGCAATATCGGCAGGCAACGGAAAGAGAATGGCAAATTCGTAAGATGATATGGAGTTTTAAGGATGGAAAAGCTTATTTGAATATAGCTTGGATGATAGCGAATAAGTTACATCAAGTTTTTGGTGATGATGTTAAGAATATTGTTTTTGCTTGTGTTCCGGCTTCTTCCGCTGATAAGAATGAACTTCGTTATAAGGGGTTTGCTTCGGCTGTGTGTAAGTTTTCAGGTGCTATCAATGCGTATGAACATATACGTGTCAGTGGAGATCGTTTGGCTATTCACGAGAAATTTGACAGCAAGTCGCTTCAAAAAGTACAAGTGATAGAATTTGACAAGGACTTTTTTCGGGGTAAGAAAATCTTGGTATTTGACGATATTTTAACAAAAGGGTTTTCGTATGCTCGTTTCGCATGTCAGTTGGAAAAAATAGGAGGTGAGGTTTTGGGAGGTTTCTTTTTAGGTAAAACAGTTGTCCGTATGTTATAAGATGAAAGAAAAAGAGAGTTATATAGAGAAGCAGAAGGATATCTTTGGAGATACTACTTGGTTCACTTATCGTTATGAGGTGAATGGAATGGTGTATGAAACTTCGGCAGGTTCGTTGGATATATGTAGAAAGGCACGTGATAAATGGATGAAAATGATGTCCGTTGCTTTTACCGGTCATAGAACGATACGAACAAATAAATATGCTTTGTCCGTATCGTTGAATGAAGAGGTACGTTTCTGCTATGAGAATGGAATCCGTTTTTTCTATATTGGTTGTGCGGTTGGATTTGACATGATGGCTGCTCATACCGTACTTGAACAAAGGAAACAATATCCCGATATGGTTTTGGTGGCGGTTGTTCCTTATGTCGGGCAAGATGTGTATTTCAACAAAGAGGACAAACAGAGGTATGCTGATATTTTGCGCCAAGCCGACAAGGTGGTAGTTCTATCCGAATATTATTATGCCCAATGCTATGCCCACCGTAATGATTACATGATTTCACACGCCTGTAGGCTGATTGCCTATTGGGATGGAAAATCTGCCGGAGGAACTTCTTATACGTTTAACAAGGCACAAAAAAAGAAATTGGTGATATACAATCTGTTTTGATTCAGATTGTATATCGTTGTTTTCCAGCGGTATGATCAAACGTGGCGATGTCATACTGTCTGGTTGCTGTAAGTGCTAATACTTCCGATGCAAAAGAGAAAGACACAATAAATATGAAAAGCAATGATAGATGAATTTTACTTAATTGTTTTACCTTTGTAAAACATTAGTGTCCCATTAAAATTGGGACGAATTAAAAATTAAATAAACTTGGCCCATTTGGTCCGAATCGTTCTTTGTCATTTTGAAATTTAGTTTTATCAAAGAGGTCTCTCAGATGAGTCTTATCAGTCAATGAGATGCTCAGTATTTGTAACACTTCATATGTACTTCTGTTCAGTTGCATATCGTGTTGAATGATTGCCACCAAACAGTAAGCGCATATAGCAGCATATATCTGTATTCGAACAGCATTCTCTGTAGTTCCCCAAAATCTTTTGATTTTAAGGTGCTGCTTGAGCCATTTGAAAAACAGCTCTACCTGCCAGCGATTTTTATAAAGTTCAGCAACTTGAAGCGCAGATATATGCATCGCATTGGTTATGAATGTAAATTCTCGTTCTTGTTCTTCATCCCAATATTTAACCAATCTAAGTGGCTCTGGATAATATTGTTTAGGATAGAATCCTGTCAGAAATACACTTGCGTCTGAAAGCACATTCTTAGGCAGCCTACGTTTCCATTGGATGGATTTGTACCCGAGATTCTTTTTTGCTCTGACAACAAAGTAGGCTTCAATTTGATGAATTTTATACAGTATTTTGAAGTTGTTATAACCGCGGTCAAAGATGTAATAAGAGCTTGGTTCATAAGGAATTTCAATCATAACTTTAGAATCGTGTACGGATGCTTCCGTGATATGAAAGAATGCAGGAATCTGTGTTTCCACATCATATAATGTATGCACTTTGATACCACCTTTCTTTTTGCGGAATTTTGCCCACCAAAAGACTGAAAGGCACAGGTCAATAGTAGTCGAATCGAAAGCATAAACGTTACCGCCAAGTTTGAAAATATGATTAGCACACTTTTGTCGTGCTTCGCTAACCAGGTAGTAAGCATATTCTTCAAAGATGTGATAGTCTCTATCTTGATTTGCTCTTGCCAGCGATGACTTTGATACATTTTTACCCATTCCTAAATGATAACATTTGGAATGATGAGCTTCAAGAGCAACTATCAAATCTCGCAGACTTTCACGATTAGAAAGTTGACCAAACATCAAAGCAAGTAGTTGATTCCAGCAGGTGAAGTGCTTCACATATTTATCACCATCATACTTGGTGACTATGCGGTTAAACTTACTTCGATTCAGAAATGAAGCCAATTGAGCGAAAACGTATTTGTCTTGGAACATATGCCATCGGATTAATCTGATGCAAAGCTACAAATTCAAGTCCGTTCGCTCGGAAAATCGCTGTAACTAACTAAATTTCAAATATTTCAAAGAACTCTTTTAGATTTTAATGGGACAACAATGTTTGTAAAAGGTAAAACAATATGCGTTTTTCAGATACAGAGAACAATATGACCTTTTGCATAGGTGTGTGTTGGTTAGGAACTCCAAATATGGAGTCGTTGCAGAAAATAATGATGAACTTGAATATTATTGATAAGGATGGAAACAATGGAAGCTAATGAACTGATGCGATATGCCTATGAATTACTGCAAGGGCATTCGAATGAAGAATGTGCCCGAATATTAAGAGAAGTGGTGGCCGAGTGTCAGGTGTGTATAAAGAACTGTGAAGAAGGTGTTTTCGAAAATATGCTAAAGTAATAACAACAAGAATATGGAAATTACTCATAAAAATCAAGGAGAACTTGACTCAACCATGCTCCCATTCGTGATGAGAGAGCTGGTAGAACTGGTCATGAAGAAAAAGGCATTGCCTTTAGGCGATGCACTGTATTATATATATTCTTCCAAGTTGTATAAATCTTTGCTGGATAAGAGTACCAAGTTATGGTATTCAAGTACATTGTCGCTTTATGAAACATTGGAGAAGGAAAAAACAGAAGAAAAACGACGGTATAACGGTGACACGAAGATCCTGCTTTTCAAGATGTTCTGCATTGAGAATTATAGGGAGGAAAAGAAACAAAGTGCGGAAGAAACCTTGTTGTTGTTTTCGGACTATGGGGTTTTTGATTTTTTGGATGAGACTTTTGAAATGCTTCATACCCAAGACCCCGAATATATATTAGATACTATAACGACTTATATCAATAAAAGAAAATGAGACTATTTCATGGATCTACAGTTACCGTGAAACGCCCTAATATACAGAAAGGACGGAAGGCTACGGACTTTGGGAAGGGATTTTATACGACAACCAACTTTGAACAAGCAAAAAAATGGGCTTTGTTGAAGAAGAACAGGGAACAGAGCGAAAAAGCAATCGTCTCTGTTTATGAAGTTCCCGATGATATTCTTGATAGGGAATATCCGGTTCTTCGGTTTATGGGTGCGACAAAAGAATGGCTGGAGTTTGTTGTCAACAACCGCAGAGGAAGAGAAAACGGTGACTATGACCTAATAATGGGGCCTGTCGCAAATGACCAGTTATATGCGACAATTCGGCTTTATGAACAGAGAGTTGTTACGGCTGAAGCCGCTATTGAGATGCTGAAAGCGCATAAGTTGTTCAATCAGCTTTCATTTCATACGGTAACAGTCGCTTTGTTGTTGAAGTTTGTTGAATCAATTGAAGTGGGGTAAAGAATATGTGAAGTGAAAATAGGGGGAAGTTTATCCCCCAATGGTAAGGTTGTTTTTTGCGTCCACTTAGTTTTTTCCCACCCACCCTTTCAGCGGAGTGACTGCCCGGCAGTCTGTTGCTTACCCATATGTCCTAGCCTTTTAGGGCTGTAGATAGGTAGTTGGATATTTCGCTGCCAAATCGGCAGTCCGCTTCAATCGTTTGCTTGCTT
>NZ_KV804430.1:0-1179 GCF_001811315.1 Bacteroides sp. HMSC067B03
AGTTCTTTGAAATATTGATAAACAATACAAGTAGTACAAGAAAAAATAGAACCGTCAATGCTTGTTGGATACATAGCAGTATGTATCTGATGACAGGTATTAATGAAGTCAATAAATTGTACGGCATCCTGAACAGAGCAAATACCATTCTTTCATAGGAATGATAACAATACTTTTACAATGAAGAGTTTGATCCTGGCTCAGGATGAACGCTAGCTACAGGCTTAACACATGCAAGTCGAGGGGCATCATGCTTATAGCAATATAAGTGATGGCGACCGGCGCACGGGTGAGTAACACGTATCCAACCTGCCGATAACTCGGGGATAGCCTTTCGAAAGAAAGATTAATACCCGATGGCATAATAGAACCGCATGGTTTGATTATTAAAGAATTTCGGTTATCGATGGGGATGCGTTCCATTAGGCAGTTGGTGGGGTAACGGCCCACCAAACCTTCGATGGATAGGGGTTCTGAGAGGAAGGTCCCCCACATTGGAACTGAGACACGGTCCAAACTCCTACGGGAGGCAGCAGTGAGGAATATTGGTCAATGGACGAGAGTCTGAACCAGCCAAGTAGCGTGAAGGATGACTGCCCTATGGGTTGTAAACTTCTTTTATATGGGAATAAAGTGGTCCACGTGTGGATTTTTGTATGTACCATATGAATAAGGATCGGCTAACTCCGTGCCAGCAGCCGCGGTAATACGGAGGATCCGAGCGTTATCCGGATTTATTGGGTTTAAAGGGAGCGTAGGTGGACAGTTAAGTCAGTTGTGAAAGTTTGCGGCTCAACCGTAAAATTGCAGTTGATACTGGCTGTCTTGAGTACAGTAGAGGTGGGCGGAATTCGTGGTGTAGCGGTGAAATGCTTAGATATCACGAAGAACTCCGATTGCGAAGGCAGCTCACTGGACTGCAACTGACACTGATGCTCGAAAGTGTGGGTATCAAACAGGATTAGATACCCTGGTAGTCCACACAGTAAACGATGAATACTCGCTGTTTGCGATATACAGTAAGCGGCCAAGCGAAAGCATTAAGTATTCCACCTGGGGAGTACGCCGGCAACGGTGAAACTCAAAGGAATTGACGGGGGCCCGCACAAGCGGAGGAACATGTGGTTTAATTCGATGATACGCGAGGAACCTTACCCGGGCTTAAATTGCATTTGAATA
>NZ_KV804431.1:0-239 GCF_001811315.1 Bacteroides sp. HMSC067B03
GACATGTGGCATGAACAGGTCAGTTTTCTCGATGAAGAACATCCCTTTCTGTCCCCGGCTGTATTCATTGAATTTAATACGCTGGGGATTGAGGACGAAGGGTTGCTCGTTCAGCGGCTTCACACGCAGATTGATTTCCGGCTGTTTTACGAAACCTTTTCCGATACCTGTGAAGGTGCGGAAATGCAGGAAGAGGCGTTGTCCTTCCTTGACCTGTTGACTTTACTGGGGATGATGTT
>NZ_KV804432.1:0-1435 GCF_001811315.1 Bacteroides sp. HMSC067B03
GCCAGTATAAAGAACAGCAAACAAAATTATGAAATCTACTTTTGATAAAAATGCAGAGAAGTTTGTAAACCTTATGGTTGAGAAAATTGAAAGTTTGTCTATGAATTGGCAAAAACCTTGGTTCTCTAAAGTCAATTCTAAGCAGAACTTTTTACCGCAAAATTTAACAGGGCGTACTTATAGTGGTGGAAACGCTTTTTTACTTTATTTCTTGTGTGAAAAATATAATTATCAAACTCCTGTTTTTTTGACATTCAATCAAGCACGAAACGAAGGTATTAATGTTCTAAAAGGTGCTGCTGCTTTTCCTGTTTATTATACATTATTTTGTGCTTATCATCGTCAGACAAATGAAAAAATTTCATATGATGAATATAAAAAATTATCAGAAGAAGAACAAAAAGAATACCGTTTAGCAGCTTATACAAAATATTTCCAAGTTTTTAATTTAGACCAAACAAATTTTGCGGAAAAATATCCCAATAGATGGGATATATTAAAGGCTAAATTTTCAGGAGAGGAACAGCCACAAGAAGAGAAAGAAATGTATGTAAATCCAATACTTGATGAAATGAATAAGAATCAAAATTGGGTGTGTCCTATTCAAACGGTTTCTAGTGATAGTGCGTTCTATTCAATATCAAATGATAGTATTACTTTACCTTTAAAGAGCCAATTTAAGGACGGAGAAAGTTTTTATGGTACAGAATTACATGAAATGGGACATAGTACAGGTGTTAAAAATAGACTAAATCGAAAAGGATTTTATGAAAATGATAAATTCAATTATGGACGTGAAGAACTTGTAGCAGAATTAATATCGGCTTTGTCTGGTGTATATTTGGG
This sequence comes from Bacteroides sp. HMSC067B03, assembly GCF_001811315.1. Lineage (NCBI taxonomy): Bacteria > Pseudomonadati > Bacteroidota > Bacteroidia > Bacteroidales > Bacteroidaceae > Bacteroides > Bacteroides sp. HMSC067B03. The sequence continues at coordinate 847 of NZ_KV804432.1, forward strand.
TATTTCTGTAACCGTCAGAGAAGAAAATGCGGCTTATTTAAAATCATGGTGCAAAGCAATAAAAGAAGAACCTAAATTTTTATTTACTGTATTGGCAGATGCTATTAAAGGTAGTAAGTTCATAGCCCAGCATCTAAATATAAGACTAGATGTGGAAGAAGTAGAAGAAGAGAAAAATACAAAGGTTGCTTAAAGATTCCTCCCTCCCAAATGGGGGGAGTTCTTTTTTCAAACGCCAAAAAAGAACCAAAAAGGCTTAATCGCTTCACTTTGTTACGCTCCAATAGTTTTGCTATCGATAAACCCACCCACCCTTCTAAGGTATGTTTCTTTATCCCTTCTGCAATCCTTAGTAAAGTTCCACTACCTTTTAGGTAACTCCACTTTAGTAAGCATTGCAGAAGCGGAAACATGACGCAAATTAAAATACATTCTCACTTTGAGAATACATTTTAATGCGTCTTGTTGTCTAACCCAATAAGAACTATAGGGAAAGAAATTGATACCGTACTTTTCGGAGTTCCGGCACTGATGGGCAAACATGGCATGATGAAATGATACCGAATTTTCATTCCTGGCACACCCTGTA
>NZ_KV804433.1:0-233 GCF_001811315.1 Bacteroides sp. HMSC067B03
AAAGTTACTTTCTCTTCTTACCTGTGGCACATTGTCAATAATTTGTAGATTTCTCATAACGAATAAAAATTTAAATGATTTATAAATTGATTACGTGGAGAATAGATATTTCACTTTTCTTCCAACTACCCTAGGGGGTTGTTAGAGGGTACTGTTCATGCGCTCATGTAACTTTCAATTCAGTAAATCATAGGAGAAATAAGCTGATATATATTTAAGCTCCTATTTTTATA
>NZ_KV804433.1:333-2195 GCF_001811315.1 Bacteroides sp. HMSC067B03
ACTTTTCTTCCAACTACCCTAGGGGGTTGTTAGAACTACTCTTCACGTGTTCATGTAACTTTCAATTCTGTAAATCATAGGAGAAGTAAGCTGATATATATATTTAAGCTCCTATTTTTATAGGTAGGGGGTATTATATATAAGTACCTATACTTTATTGCGTGCCTATGTATTACTATGCACTATAATAGAAAGGAGAGTATTATACTGCCATATAAAGATATGCTAAGTAGTAATATTAGAAATTGAGTATTGTTTATTTTTTTACCTTGTTTATTATGAGTAACTTTGAGTATTCTTAAAAATCAAGAACTACCTGTTTGTCAATGGTTCAACTCCTTGAATTATATGTAAATCAAACAGGTTATATTTGTATTTTCCCACCCTTCCATTGGGAAAATTAACTCTCATATTTAAAATTGCGAACTGCTATATCCCTTGTATTAAACAAGAATTTAGAAGTTCCACAAAAAAAGCCGCAGTTGAGCACATTTGTAAGTGTACTCGCTTGCGGCTATTTTTGTTTTTAGTTGGGTAGTAGACTATTTTATTCGTCAAAGTCTCTATAATGGGCTTATTTGTGGGCATTGACATATTTTTCAGTGTCTCATACTTCAAGTGCAGGATTAGCCTATATAACTCTTAATCTTTAAAAATCAGAACGGATACTCTGTCACCCTAAAAAATGAAGTTCATGCGCACATAAAGTTTAAATTCTTTAGTAGTAGGGGAAAATGTGTGTTATAATATATAATTAATATCAGATACTTTTTCCCCACTACCTTACCTATGTAAAGCTAAGAATGGCTTGTAATACTAATAATAGCACTGCACTTTGCCGTACACAGAAAAAATCACTTTTATTGCATCCTATTCTGTAATACTGGTAGGTGTAAGGGAAAAAGTACTGTATATTAATATATTAGTAAAGAACACTTTTTCTCCTTACTTGGGAATTATGATATTTCCATTATCATCTATCTCTACTATTTTATTTACTTTCTTCGTGGATAGTTTTTTCTGCTTGGAAAAATCATTTTCTAATAGAATATTTTCAGTATGTAAAGTTAAGAGAGTAGTGATTGATACTAAATCAGCACCAACAAGTTTTATTATATACTTGTCATAAGTCTTTTTATCTATTCCGATTGCTTTGATTATATTTTTCTTAATCAGCTCTATATTGCCATATTGGGATAATAGTAGTAATTGGATAAAGAAGCCTTTTATTGCTGCATCCAGTTCGATTAATGCAAACTTATTGGAGATAGTGATACATTGTTCTTCCATTGCAGGAATATGATAAATATTCCGTCTAGTTAGATAGTAAAAACCGTTATCCACAAAATAAGGCTTTATATCCAAATATTCTTGAAATATCTTATTAAAACTGCTTACAGATTTACCACCACTTGTTCTTTTTAATTCATCTAAAGTAATTCTCACATTATACCAATCATCTCTTGAAAGAGACAAACAGAAAAATCTATAAATATTGGCAGGTTTGAATCTATTTAGAATGGAATAGTTGACGGTTGCATTGCTTCTGCAAAATTGGGGTAGAATATTCATTAGTAGCGGATTGAATATTGTTTATAAATAGTAAATCTTTCTTCTCTTTTTCTATCTTGTAGTAATAAGCACTACCAAAGTAAATCTTTGCTTCTTTTCGATTATTGAATCGCTTTCCCGTAGGAATATGAATAATCATAGGTCATTGGTTTATTTTATAAATGATGTATCTGAATCTAATTAATGTTGTGGTGCAAAATAAATCGTATAGACTTTCCCTTGTATCTTTCTTTTGCTTTTAATATAGCCATTTGAACTAGCCCATAAGCCAACTCTAAGCCTGTTATCTG
>NZ_KV804434.1:0-5433 GCF_001811315.1 Bacteroides sp. HMSC067B03
GGGGATGTGCCTTAGTTTTGACACAGCCCCTTTTAAAGAAAATTATACGAATAAAGAAAGTATTTATTTACTCATCGTGATGATGATCATCCTCTTCGGCGGTAGTGCTCAAAACAATATTGCGTGCAATATAAGCTTCATTTCCTGCGGCATCCGTACAATAAACCATCAGATGATAATCACCCGGAGTAGCATTTACCGGAATCACAATATCGTGGTGATGAATATGCGCCGTTTTCTTTCCGGAAATATCATAAGACCTGTTGAAACTGAAATCAACAGTTGCTTCGCCCGTACCGACGGCCCTGCTCTTCCCATGCGAATGGTGATCGAAATTACTATGTATCTCTATCATGTAAGACTTTAACATAACGTCATCCGACAAGTCCATTTCAAAATGTACTCCGTTCTCGCCACCTATTTTTAGTTCCTGTCCTTCTTCCGGTTCGTGCAATTCAATCACCGGTTTGGTAGTATCGCTATCTGAATCGTCACAAGATATAAATGCAAACACTGACATAGCCAAAAGGCTGATTATCGGGAGGTAAAGTTTTGTTTTCATTACAGTAATTTTTTAAATGGGATTTTGATTAATAATTGGAAATTGCGTCCCGGTTCCGGGATTTCTACTTTCCTGTAAAAACTAAGATGATTGTAATATCGCGTATTGAAAATATTGCGGGCGGTCAGGGTTATTTCTATTTTGTTATTCCCACCTACCGGAATATTCAGCGAGCCGCCCAAATGAAACAGGTTGGCGCTCGGTGTACGGTCTTCATTACGGTCTACACGATTCTGACGGGCAATCGATTGCCATTCCGCATAAAACATATAGCGTTTCTTCTGCCATGTCAGAGTATTCCGCATCCCGAACGGAGGAGAAAAACTTAACGGTATATGCTCGTCACAGTTGTAGGTATAAACATATTCACCGGAGATACGGTAATTGAAATGATACGGAAGATCAATGTCTATCGTAGCTTCTGTTCCGGCAAACAGTGCTTCGGCACCTGTATAGCGGTAAATCTGTCCTGCATGCGGCAGAACTGACCATTCGCCCGTAGGACGCAGAAAGATATAGTTGCTGAACCAACTGACAAAAGGAGAAACGGAAACAGAAAGTCCGTGATATCGCAGGTTATAAGAAGCATCCATCTGCCATCCTTGTTCGGATTTCAGAGAAGCATCTCCCTGCTCATGACGAAAAGTACCGTGATGTACTCCATTAGCAGCCAATTCATTGGCCCCCGGTAGTCGAAAGCTACGTCCGATGTTCACTTTTACCATATGTTGTTCGGAGGGTGTCCATACCAGTCCCAAAGAAAAGGAATAGTCGCCGAAATGCTTTTTTACCGGATGGCTGTTCCACTTGTAGAAGTTTATCTGTTCTTCATCATATCCTTGTTTCCGAAGATAATCGGCCAGATAAACGTCCTCATGAGAGGAAATGTCAATATAACCATAATCATATCGCATACCTCCACTGACAGACCAAACATTATCAGGTCTATATGTCGTAAGCCAAAGCAATCCGGTAGTAGAACGATGGTATTCCGGCAACAGGAATGAATAGCCGGAAATATCGTTCTGCTGATGCTGGCCATCCCACCCCAGCGTATGTTCCCATGAAGAAGAACCTATAATACGAGCTTTTACCGAAGCACTATAAGTGTTAAGATCAAAAGCCAGTTCTTTGTCAGGGTTCTTCTCCGGTACAGGCTGCGAGCCGTAATGGGTATGAAAAGCACTCCATTCTTCCCGATGATTATTCTGAAATCCCAAATCACCCGACAGGATTAACTTCTCCCATGCATATTGCTGGTGAGTGGTTACTTTCAGATGATTGACCTTGCTGTAAGGCAGCTCAATATTCCTGCTGTTCCCATCATCTTCTACCCGCGACGCGTCGGGGACACCATGTGCACCCGGAAAGAAGCCTGTCTTCTGATAGACATTACTTACGGAATAGTCCGCTCTATATCCCTTTCGCTGATATTGGGCGAAAAGTCCGATGTTACGTTCTATTCCTGCCGTATTTTTCAGCTTACGCCCATAAACGGGCATCTTCTGAGTCAGGTAGACAATGGTATCCGCAGGAATACGATAATCACCGAAATGTTGTTCGGAATAACGGATTTGCGCATACCAGGCATTCTTTTTAAGACCCAGCATCAACGAACCCGCAAGCGTTCCGTTGACGGACTTCCCCAACAGAGTAACATCACCAAACAGCATATCCACAGAAGGAATCAAAGGAGGGGTTATATCAATCACCCCGCCCATAGCATCACTACCGTAAAGTAACGAGGAAGGACCTTTCAAGACATTGACCGCCCCAATATTAAAGGCGTCCAGTTCTAGCCCGTGATCGGCTCCCCACTGTTGCCCTTCCTGCTTGATTCCATTTTCCAGCACGGCGATCCGGTTGAATCCCATTCCCCTGATCATTGGTTTAGAGAAGCCGGAACCTATGTCCATGGCTTGTACTCCGGGAATGTTCTCCATTGCCTGCATGAAGTTTCCCGTAAAATGTTTGCGCAAAAATTCCTGTTCTACCACTTCAACCGTGAGTGCAGACTTTTTGGCTTGACGTTGCTGATACGACTCCGTCACAACAACATCAGGCAAAAGCATGCTCTTGATTGAATCGGACTTTTGTGCATGGACGGATAAGGTTACAAACAGCCCTATTACGCCCGAAATAATTCCGATACGCATCAATTACAATCTTTTATATAATGTGTAAAATGAATGTGAGGACAAGTTACCGCGCACTTGTCTTCTTTGAAAATCTGAATATGTAATTATGTAGCGGGAGGCGCGCGTAAATGATGCGAATAAGTTCGTTTGCAGACAACCTTATCCTGATAAATAATCGGCTCGTAAGGAACGAGCGTTAATGTGCAATGATATTCTACTGATTGAGGTTCTGTAAATAGGGAAAGAGAGTATTTACATATCGCACAATCCTCAGCATGACTCCGGGAATGGTCGGTATGAGAGCATGACGTTTCATCTTCACTTCCATGATAGTGAAAGGTTTTCACTACAAAGAAGGGAATGAATGTTATGAATAACATCCATGCTATGTATGCTCTTATTTTTCTCTTATGATACATTCTCCCCTATCGTTTTTTAACAGAATAGTGGGGCAAAGATAATTGTATGAGATAGAAGATGCAAATTATCTGACTTAATATGTGTTATTAAAAGAATCTGCAATAAACGAAACTTTAATTTTAATTCATTACATTTGCTTCATTGAATAGTAACAAACAAATCTGTTTATGGAAAGCGAAGGATCATCAAAAGATTATTTCCGGAAAAGTATGGCCGAACTCATAGCCATTCTTCCTCAGGAAGCCGGTAATACAAAGAATTGGGAAAAACTATTGGAGCCATTAGCCAATGCTACGGACTTCAATGTCGTTGACATACGTCACAATGATATCATTGATTGTCCAACATTATACATTGAATATAAAAAAGAAGTTTATCCGATAGATGTTGACTGGTATGAATACCATTTTGTGGAAGACACTATGGTCCAACAATTTTCTACAGAAAATATAGCTACGTTGCAACAGGCTACAAATGGAATAAAATTCTCAATGCTCTATACAACAGATGCACAAACATCCGTTCACCTGCTATTGAAAATTATATGCCTGCTCGTACCCAAACAAATCGGAATATTCAATTGCAACAGTTACTCCCTTTTGTCTCCTGTATGGGCAAAGTGTGCCGCTGCTACTACCACCCCTCCATCTCCAAACTGCCTGTACACTATTCATGCTGTTTACGAAGATAAAAATAAATGGTTACCTTTCAGTAAATCCAGCTATTGGCTACATACTCACGGACTCAACTGCTGCGGTATCCCGGAACTAGAACTGATAGGTGAAATTTCTAAAAAGAACTATGATTTTTATACCAACCTTTTAAGCCATTTAGTAAATTACGTGATTAGCGAAGGCTCTCTCCCTCCTACAAAAGAAAATCTGCACTTTGGATGGCTGGACAATCACCAGCCCATAATGATAACTTGGGTTTCTTGGGAAGAAGGTCTTAAAAGCTACAAGAAAAACATATTGGGTGGAGCAGAAGACAGGGATGAAGCACATAATCAAAATACAAGTATTATCTTTATCTATCATTCAGAGAAAGCCTATGAGAAACAAAAATACTCGCTTATCACGAGTATTAAAGAATCTGCGATGGAGAATCCCCTTTTGTTTTTCACAGACAAAGAAACAGAAAGATTAAATGCCATGGCTCATGAACAACTTTCTTATCTAATAGAAGGATTGCAAAAAGAAGGAAGTTCAGCCCTCGTAAAAATCAGTTTAACCGTTGACGAAGAATTTAAAGAAGAAGGCAATTCCAACCTGGAACATATTTGGTTTAAAGTCGAAAAAGTAACCGAAGACTCTATTACGGGAGTGCTTATTCAGGAACCATATTATATTAAAAATATGCACGAAGGCTCTGTCGGTACTTACCCCACCCGACTAATCACAGACTGGAAACTGTATACTGACGGACAAGTCGTTTCTCCTGATGACGTCTATCTGCTAAAACTACCATAAATAAGATTGTGACAGTATTTTTTGTAGTACTCTCTTATGAGTAATCATAAAGGCGAAAATACTTTCTTGTGGGTATTTTCGCCTCATTCATTATTATTCAATAGCAAAACGGGCCGTCATCTCGTATCGTAGTTTGATAACACGATATTGCTCGGTGGCAGCCGATCCCATACTGACATTACTTTGTGCCTGAAAAAGAGTATAAGGACTTACATAGCTCGAAGCAGGTTCGACGATACGAATGACCTCACCCAGTTTTTGTCCCATCGCTTCCACAAGATAAGAGGCCTTTTCACGAGCCGCTTTCAATGCTTCTATTTTACCTTGCTTCCGATAATTCGGCAAATCCTTGTGCTTCAACTCTCCAATACGCATAGACTCAATGCCTCTCGTATCAACTTTCTTAATGATAGTATTGATCTGTTCAAAATCTGTGAGCCGGATATCCAGTTGCTTACCTATCAGAAACTCTTTTCCTTTCTGACGCCAATAATCTCCTATTTCCTGTACACGAATAGCCTCATCCGAGATTCCGGCTCTACTCAAAACCCGCCGTAAATCCTTCTCAATCCATTCCAATGGAACCTTTGTTTTATAATCCTCCGGCTTGGATTTCGGAACGAACTCCTCTTGCCAATATTCTTTTATCTGAATCAAAAAATGAATTTCATCCGGAACAACTTCAATTTCAGAAGAACCGGTCACCTCAATATATCTTCCCGCACCCTCCTGAGCATCGGCAAAGACACTCCATACACATAAAGCAAAAACTAATAAAAATAACTTTCTCATACTTCTGAATTTATAATATTACTAAAGTTTCCCACCCAAATAAATAGATAGA
>NZ_KV804435.1:0-19290 GCF_001811315.1 Bacteroides sp. HMSC067B03
CACACTGCAAATATAATAAAGTTTAGTCTGTTTTTTGTATATCTCTTCAAGTTCTAAACTAAACGGCTTTTATAAGCTCCCAAAGCCATACCTATTTTTCTTTTGGCCAGCAAAATTGTTAAAGGAGACATTACTTTGTCCTTTCAGTTCTGTCTCTTTTCACCAGTCGTTGTTTGGGCTATGTGCTTTGGCGGCATATCCTCGGTTTTACCTTTCCCTGTTTTAGCCTTTTTCTTACTTCCTCCATTATTCCGCATATCCCTTTCGGGCTACCTGATGTGAATTGTGTCGCAAAGGTGCTTGTCATGTCTCTCTTGTCTGCAAGGTCATAGCCTTGGGTTCACAGCCAAATCTCCACCTTCTGCTTCACAGAGGTCGTATTTAGCCGTGAAACCTTGCATAAGGAGCCATGACACCTTTTGAGACGACATAATTAAATCAAGCCCGAAAGTAGTAGATGCTACAAGAGGGAAAAACAAAAAACAATCTTAAAATTTAAGCATTATGACATTCAGAGAATTTATGAAAGAAAACGGTAACGAAGTAAAAAAAACAACGTTTTGGGAAGATTTTTCGCTAGCAGAGCGATTTGGCCTTTCGGCTATTCAGTACACGTTCAATCGTGCTTTCAAAGAGTGGAAAGAAGATTACGAATTTCTAACCGAACTGGTATTGGTGCTTAACCATAAGGTATGGCAATACCACGAAAAAAGACCGGAGTTCGCGGAACTCTACAATACCCTTTGGGAACAGACCGACCAATATGCGATGGAGAATCTGAAAGATGAAGAGCTAAGTTATTTCTTTGATGTAACGGATTAAGCGTAGGAGTGTAGGGAGCCGGCTTTGGTCGGGTTCTCTTCCGTGCAGATCCCTTTTTATTAGTGCGGATTCCCCTTTTATTTTACATTGCCATGTGTTACTGACATAAAATTGTGTTGCACAATTTTCGTTTCTATCGGAATAGCCATTTGTATCTTTTGGGGTTGGATTTACCTTGTTGGAGATTACGATTGCAGAATTACAGAAGCTACGCGAAAGCGAAGACCATATAGAATTTAAAGAGGCAAAGCATAATTACCCGTTTGCCGGAGGAAAACACGTTGATCTGAAAGATAGGCGGCGGTGTGTATTGGGGTATATTGTCGCCTTGGCGAATGAAAAGGGTGGACGATTGGTATTAGGAATGGTATATGCTCCATGCGGTTGTCGGTTCGGATTTTGCAGAAAAAGAAGTGGGAGAACTCACAGATGAAATCTACGAAAGATTAGGAATAAGGATAGAAGCTACCGAACTTTACGAAGACGGTGCGTGTGCTTGTACTATCTGTTCCATCTCGTCCCGTAGGTAGATTGTTGAGATTTGAGGGAGTACCTCTTATGCGTACAGGGGAAAGCCTGCGGGCAATGTCCGATGCCGATATTTTCAGGATATTGTCTGAACAGGAACCGGATTTTTCAGCCAAGATATGCGAAGGGCTTACTATAGAGGATTTGGATAAGGAGGCCATAGCGGAAATGAAAACCCAATATGCGCGAAAGCAGGAAAATCCGTTGTTTCAAAACTATCCCGACGAACAAGTGCTGTCTGATTTGGATTTGTTGAAGGACGGGAAATAGAATTATGCGGCACTTATTCTGCTTGGGAAATCCGAAGCCATACGGAAATATCTCCCTCAGAACAATATCGTTGTAGAGTTCAGGATGTATCACTCGATGATACAATATACCGCTTGCAAAGAATTTCTGTTGCCGTTATTCATAACGATTGACAAGGTATGGGATTACATCAACCAGCCTGCCAGCAATCCGCTTCTGTATTACAATGACGGCTCTTATATATTCGATATACCATCTTTCAACAAAGAGGTAATCGGAGAGGCGATATTGAATGTTTGCTGCCACCGCTCAATGTTGATTCAGAGCGATGTCGTCATCAAGCAATATCTCGATAGTATAACCATTACCAATGCTGGTGGTTTTCCGTCCGGAGTGGATATGAACAACATTTTGACAGTGAACAGTGTTCCGCGCAGTAAACTGATGAGCGAGGTATTGCAGAAAACAGGATTGGTGGAGCGTTCCGGTCAAGGAGTGGAAAAAATGTTCTACAACTGTATTATGGAAGGGAAAGCACTGCCTGACTATTCGGGAACAGACTCGTATTAGGTAAGTCTCACATTCAATGCTCCTATACTTGATACGGCTTTTGTTATTTTCATCAGGAAGGTACAAGACAATAGATCTGCCGCCGAGCACTTAATGTCTTTGAATTGCTGGCTTTGCACAAAATAGCAATGAGGAATTATGAGGGACTTGAAGAAAAGACTTTAAGGAAATTATCGGAAGAAAAACTTATCGTTTACGAAAACGGCTCTTATCGTTTGTCCGAGGAATATCGGAATGAGTTTGCTGAAAGACTGAAGGGCTTGAGCATGACTCACCTTAAGTTGGTTTCAGACTGTTTTTATAAAAATGGTTATATAAATCGTTCTCTTCTCAAAAAGGTATTTCAAGACATGTTGTCCGAAAAACAAATTAGAGGCTTGATTTCAAAGATGGAAAATGCAGGGATTATACAGAAAGATGGTGCAGGCAAATATACCCGTTGTGTAAAAGCACCGGATTTTCCATCGATTGTCTAGGGCCGCAAGAATCAATTTTAGGGCCGTAAGATTTCAACTGTCTGTTTATTAGCTTATTTGATTAGGGCCGCAAAAGTCGATTTTACGTCCACAAAGATTTCCGACAATAGACTGAAAAATATGAAAAATCCTTGTAATAATTTGGTGATTATCGCAGGGATTTGATTTTTTAGCACTCCTAATCAAAAGATTTAGATAAGCGGAGCCTTATGATCTACTTTCCATACAATGAGGAAATGTGTAGTTATACTGATACATGGGTGGGTGAACTATATGAAAACGAGTATCCATTGGTTTCTAAAGGGTATAGTCAGGAATAATCAATTTGAAAACTCATAAACTTCTGAATTCGAAGCCCGAATATGGCAGTTTGTATTTGCAAGCCAAGGTATGTGATAGTGGGACCTATTTCTTACTTGACAAAGACAAAAAGACAATATGTAAAATTGCAGATTATGTTCCTAACAGTTTAATTCCAGAGGTAGATGGTTGTGGCGATTATATTCGTCTTAGAATCAATGAGGATGACATGATAAATTGGTTTGAAGAACCGGACTTTTTTGACTTTATGGAAGACTCTGAGGTTGTTGAGAAAATCGATGTGCACATTAAAGAAGAAATCTATACTGTATACCAAAGTCGAGTTCACTTATAACCAGCTTATGGCAAAATTGTTTCGATTGCCTAAATTCATACAGATGGAAATAGGAAAGGCGTTGATAGCAAATGCTTCGGAAGAATTTGAAAAGGAAGAGTAAGAACATCCTTCTTGAGTTACATAGTTTATAGTAATGAACCCTGCTAAATTATATCTTCACTGATATAATATCTATATTCATATAGACTCAGTTTCTTGTTCTGTCATGCGGTATGTGGAGTTTATTTACTAATTTTGCACTGATTTTGAAATAACATAAAACTAACAATGCAGAGAATTTGGATGGGCATACTATCAATCACCACAATTTAGGGTAATAAACGCTCGGAATGTGTGTTGAATGTTCATGTCTCCGGTATTGAATCTCGTATTGTAAATACTTTCCAGCGAACATAATAAAGTACATTTTACTATACTTTGATCTAGAATAGAGACTGAATGGCTGGAGAGTCTTTAGTAAACTTTTCAACTATTTTGTTTTATACCCATTTATGGCAGTTACTTTTGTGATACTTCTCTGTCATTTCCGTTTGATGGGTGATTGATAACTTGATTATTAACGTGCAGTGATGCACATAAATTGAGAAGAAATAAATTATAAATTTGATGGCAGCAAGGTGTTCTTTACATCTGATACCCACTTTTATCACGGAAATAGACACTGTCTGGAATTTTGTGTAAATGGAAACAGGATTCACTTGTAAGTTCTCTTATATCTGGATTCTGTTTTCAAATATAAGCATAAATTGGTTCATAATTTGAATCCCGTATTTTCCATTTACACAAAATATTCTATAGTGCCGAATTATACAATTTATTAGTGCTTCTCGTATAGCATCATGAGCAGGTGTTTCTTCTTGTTGTATACCATCTTTTATCATAATAGGATGTGGTAAAACCTGTATCAATCTATTATATACTTTTATATAGAAATGATAGAGGTTTGCTTCCCACATTCTGTCCAGATAGATACGGTGTGTCCACCTTACATTAGAATCTCTGTGGTGATTAGCATCAGCAAACATACGTCTTATTTCTGCTTCTGTACATAGATAGTTATCTTCATGGTTTCTTCTGTAGGTATACTTACCTTTTCCTTGTTGTGATCCAAGATTTTTAAATGATTGATATTGCCTAAGGTTATAAAAAAATAATAGAATAGGTATTAGTTTGCGATATTTGTAGAAATGATGCAAATAGATTAATCTTATTTGTGGATATGGATATTTAGTTATATATTTGTGGAAAAACAAATTGTATGATAGCAGAAATTAGATTTAAGAACATGTTCTCATTTAGAGACGAGGCTATATTAAGTTTTGAAGCTGATAGAAGTAAGGATATGGAATCATATCATGTTGTTGAATTGGGTGGCGGTGTGAGACTATTGAAAGTGGCTGTTATTTATGGAGCAAATGCTTCGGGTAAGAGTAATATTATTAAGGTTTGTGATTTTATCAAGTCATTCATTACTTATACTCCACTTAATAAGGCAGAACAAATTCAAGTAGTCCCGTTTCTCCTGAATAAAACAAGTTCAAAGCAGTTATCTGAATATTCGATTTCGTTCTATTTGAAGAATGAGGGGAAAGCTGTTTGTTATGTCTACTCAGTAGCTTTAGATAGATGGCACGTAGCAAAGGAAAGTTTAATTTATTATCCAAGTCAACAGCCTGCTACTATATTTGAAAGAAATACTGAGAATAACGTATCTGTTATTAAATTTGGACAGAAAATCAAGATGTCGCAAGCTGTCAAAGAGGAAATAACATTGAAGTGTTTGCATAATATGTCAGTTTTTGCTGCCTATATGCAGGTGAATACACATATTGTAGAACTAGAGACGGTTCTTCAGTATCTAACCAATCAGGTTATGCCGGCTATTGTACCTGCATCATCTTTAAGTCGTTATGCCGAAGAATCAATCAAGAATGAGTCAGCAAAAGATTATATTTTGAGATATCTGCAGGAAGCAGATTTTAATATTTCAAATATTACTTCCAAAGAACAGGAAACGCATAAGGGGCCGATTAATTATACTATGTATCAGCATAAAGTTTCATCTGATTATGGTAACAATGATTATTATGAGTTCTTGGAACTGTTTGAATCGGACGGCACTATTCGTACATTTGGCTTGGCTGCTCAAGTACAAAAGATTCTTGAAAAAGATGCTTTTCTCGCAGTTGACGAGATTGAATCTTCTCTTCATCCAAAATTGATAGAATACATCATTGAACGTTTTCTAAAAGAATCAGAACAGGCACAGTTGTTGCTCACAACGCATTATGATGGACTGTTAGGAGAGGAAGATTTGCTTAGAAAAGATAATGTTTGGTTTACTGAAAAGAATCTGGATGGTTCAAGTGTACTGTATCCTCTGACAGACTTCAAGGGATTGAATAGGATCAGTTCTTTCCAAAAGGCATATAAGTTCGGTAAATTCGGTGCAGTTCCTAATCTATAATCGTGTATTTTTATGAGAAAAGCAAGAAAAAATACAGCGACCAGACAGATTATTCATATCGTCGGTGAGGGTTTGACTGAGTTATTCTATTTCAGTCATTTGAAAAAAATACTTGGTTATAGATACTCTATTTCTCCTCGTTTATTTGAAAACAATAGTATTGAGAAAATAGAAAAGAAAATAAAGGAACTTCTGGATGAAGATGTCTTTGTAATATGTGTTTTTGATGCTGATGTTAGCAGGCGTTCTGATGCAGAGAATAAAAAAATGGTATCGCTCAAAAAGAAATATGAAAATAATGCTAATGTGATTCTTTGTGATAGCTTACAGTCAATAGAATATTGGTTTTTACTACATTTTGAAGATACATGTCGACATTTCCAAGATTCAGCAGCAACAGAAAGAGCATTAAAGCAATATCTGCCAACATATGATAAAACTCGGAAATACCTTGAGAAGGATAAATGGGTTAAAGAAATACTTGCAGGCTCAAAAATGGATAAAGCATGTGAACTGGCCGAAAAATATAAAGGTAGAGATTCTTATAGTGAGATTTATAAGGCGATTAAAAAAGTTAGTGAATCGTTGTAATAAATATGAATTGATGAAAAAAAAGATTTATATGTTGTTTTGGGAATCATAATTAGTGGAATTGCTATTGCATTTATCATTAATACGTTGTTGGCATATGGTAATGTTATTAAAACAAATCTTTCAAATGACTCGTGGTTAAATTTTTGGGGAAGTTATAGTAGTGGAATTTTTGCTGTTGTAGTAGGTTATCTTGCTATTATTTATAGTAATAGAAATAGTGAGAAAGCTATTCTACAACAAGAAAAACTGTTAATTCGTCAACAAAATATTAAAAAGTTGGATGATTATAATAACTGTCTAAAAAATAATTTGGCTTTACTTAATATAGTAGATGTTATGGGAATTACTGTTGGTCTTGACCATCAGAATATATCATTATCTAAATCAGAAATATGTCAAATGAAAGGTCGAATCTATGCACCAGATTTGCAGTATAGATATGTGTTTGAAGTTGATGTACAACGCCAGAAAACAAATTTAGAAAAGACTTATGAAGAATGCTGGATTAAAGCACGTATTGGACTATCGGATTTATTGGATCAAGAACTCTCTTTTATAGAACGTGTTAATCAAAACAGATATGATATTCAAATAAAAGAGAATAATATGCATCGAAAAAATATCTTATTGGAATTAAGTAAACAAGCGGTAGATATAGAAAAGAGAAAGTTATTTCTGCAAGAGATTAAGGATGTTAACATGGAACTGGAACGATTAGATAAAAAAATTATTTCATACTATGATGATGTTGATAAGATGACCACTTCGATTAAAGATTTTTCGCTTGAATTAAATAGTACTATAAAGGTCTTATTTGATATTTCTTTATTGCTTATTAAAGAGAAAGAGGCTCAATTTAAATTAGAAAAATAAGGGTTTGGTATATATGTTTTAAGTTTTAGGATCACTAGTGTCCCATTAAAATTGGTCCGAATTAAAATTTAAATGAACTTGGCCTATTTGGTCCGAATCGTTCTTTGTCATTTTGAAATTTAGTTTTATCAAAGAGGTCTCTCAGATGAGTTTTATCTGTCAATGAGATATTCAATATTTGTAGTACTTCGTATGTACTTTACTAGTCTACATACTAAATAAGGCACGCTATATTTATATTTCTGCAATCCTATATGATAAGAACCGGTAAGTTTGACTTTTGTACGATATCGGAAGTGGTAAGGTTTATGAAGAAGTTTTCCTAATGCTGGCGTTTCCTCCTAATCAAATATGTCTATACAGATTTTTCGGTAGTTGAGGAAGGCTTGCTGTTAAACACATAATAAATAAAGCTTGTAAATAGAGAAGGCTGAAGAATGAAGTCATAGAATTTAGCGCATGATCTTTTCTTTTTATCACTGAACTTATCGTTTTTCAGTAATATTTTGTAATTTTGCCACACAATTGAGAAACATATAAAATATGGTAACTATATATTGCCTTAAAGTGTGAATCCTTGTTAAGCGGTAGGATATAGAAAATATAAACCTTCTATAAATCGTATAATCGTGTATAGAGGATTTTGCTGTAAGATAGTATATAGTCACCTAATATTTTGCCCTAAATAATATGTAATGCATAGTCATGGATAAGGACATAAATCGCATCAAAGGAATGTTGGCAGAGAAGAAGCGCACAAACAAGTGGCTTGTAGAACAATTACCTTAGATCCTGCTACAGTATTAAAATGGTGCACGAATGCAGCATAATCCAGCCTCGAGACTCTATTTCAGATAGCAAAGGTGCTAGAAGTAGGGGAAGAAGAGGTGCTCGTTTATCCTTCAAAGATGTGACAATAACATATAAGAAATATACTGATGGATATGCAAGTAGAAGAAATAACACAAATATTACGAGAGTCACCAAGCGTACGACTCATAAAATCAAGAAGTGTGGATTTCTTCTTGTCTTTTGTCATTGAGGCGTTTGAGGGACAGTCGGCTATAATGCAGGAACGCTTGCACATGCTACTGGAGAATCGACTGGATGAGCAGGAAAATGCGTTGGTGGAGGATAATCTTGAAATGACAAGACTAGGGGAGTCGAACGAACAGAAAGCAAAACGACTCATCAAAGACTGGACAGACAAGGGATTCTTGACCAACTATCAGAACGAAGGGGGAGAGGTGATATACGAGATTTCGTCGCACACAAGCAAACTGATGGATTGGGTGGTGAGCTTGAAAAAAGAGGATTACATCGGTACGGAATCGAAGTTCAAGACGCTGTTTGCCCAACTGAAGGAATTGGTGGAATACTCGAACGAGGACTGCGAGAAGCGACTGGAACTGCTCCGAGCCAAAAAAATGGAGATAGAGCATCAGATTCAGCGACTGGAGATGGGCGAAGAGGTCGAGGTGTATGAGGACTACCAGATAGAACCACGATACAATAGCTTGAATAAACTGGCTAAGGAGCTGCTTAGCGATTTCAAGGAGGTGGATGACAACTTCAAGGGGATTATCAAAGAGATATATGAGCGCCAGACAGACAATGCGGAGAAGAAAGTATTGCTGAACTACATCTTTGATGCGTATGGCGAACTGAAACAATCGCAACAAGGCAAGAGTTTCTATGCATTCTGGGAATTTCTGCTCTCGGCCGATCTGCAGAAAGAATGGGACGAGTTGACTGGTGCACTCTATGAAACACTGGAGAATAGAGGCATTGATGCGCATGACATGTTTCTCAGGGAAATGAAAAAGCATCTGTTTGACGCAGGCGAGAAGGTGGCGAAAACCAACGATCGCATGAGCGAGAAACTGAGTCGCATCATTCGCCAGAACGGACAGATGAATGCAGAGGTGACAAAGCAGGTGATTAATGATATAAAGAAACTGCTCATCGAAGCCACCAAACAGAAAGGGAAACCAGAAGCTTCGCTTGAATATGAAACTATCGATATCAATCTGCCAGTCGAGCGCCCTCTGACTCTGGCTCCTATAAAAGAGACTGTGTATAAGGATAAGCCTGATATGGCTGAACTGAATCTGGACGACTTGGAGCGCATAGGCAAACTCTACAATCCGTATCACATCGATCGTCTGGTGCTGAGAGACCGCATTAACAAGGTGCTGTACGACAGACAGCAGACGACACTAGCAGAGGTGATAGAACGGAACGAGGGTGTGGAGAAAGGTCTGTCGGAAGTGTTTGGATACATTGGCGTGCTGAAGGAATATAAGACTGTGGTAAACGAAGAGCGCCAGCAATATATTGTTTTTGCAGAAAACAAAACGATATCAATTCCCGAAATCATAATAACACGATGAACGCAACAAATATACAACCATACAGCAGGGCTGTGGTGAAACTTCTGAAAGGCATCGTAGAGAAAGACGATGTAGTGTGGAATGATGTACTCGACTACCAGAGCGAGATACTGGACTATATCAGCGTGATGGGGCTGGAACTCATCGTGAAAAAGGATGAGGGTTTTGCCTTTGTCAAGCAACTGAAATTGGACGATGACAAAACGTTGAACATGACGTCGAGAAGGTTGTATGGTTTTGAGGTGTCGGTGATACTCATCGTGTTGAGGCAGATACTCGAAGACTTCGACAGCAATCCAACAGAGTCGCAGGCTTCGTATAAGTATGTAACCGCCACTGAAATAAAGGAAGAGGCGGAACTGTTCCTGCCCACCACCTTCAATCGTGCCAAGTTTGAGAAAGACCTTGACCGCTATATCGACAGCATCGTCAGCTTTGGTTTCCTTGTGGAAGCAAAGCATGCTGAGGGCGAGAAACGCTATAAAATACATCGCATCATCAAGGAGAAGGTGACACTGGACGATCTATTGGAATTCAAAAACAAACTGAACGACTATGATGCAGCAGATGAATCTCTTTAATACCAGTCCGGAAGTGGCAGGCTTCAAGCTTGACTATTTGGAAGTGTGGAACTGGGGTACATTCGACCAAAAGGTGTACTGCATGAATACGCAGGGCAATAACTCGCTGCTGACCGGTGCCAACGCATCGGGCAAGAGTACGCTGGTAGATGCTCTGCTCACGCTGCTAGTGCCACTGAAACGCCAACGATTCTACAACCAATCATCGGGTGTGGAGAAGAAGGGCAACCGTACAGAGGAGTCGTACTTCTTTGGCAACTATGGCAATCAGCAGCAGGAGGGTGCAGCGAGCACTACCACGCTTAGATTGCGAGACAAAGGAGCACGTTCGGTACTTCTTGCATCGTTCTGCAATGTGGACAAACGTGTGGTGACGCTGTTTCAGGTGCGCTACTACACTGGCGAGGAACTGAAGGTGTTGTTTGGTATAGCTCGCGAACCGCTGACTATAAAGCGCGACTTTTCGGAGTTTGACCTGCATGGCGACTGGCGCAAGCGACTGACGAAGAAATACAATACGAATGACACAAGACGCAAGATAGAGTTTTTTGACGGCCCGGTTGCGTATGGCGAGAAGATGATAGCCCTCTTCGGAATGCGTTCGGACAAGGCGCTTACACTCTTCAATCAGATAGTGGGCGTGAAAGTGTTGGACGATCTAGACAGTTTCATCCGTACGAATATGCTCGAGGAAGTGCCGGCTGAGGAAAAGTACCAGGAACTAAAGGACAACTTCCAAAATCTGATGGAGGCGAAAACCAATATCGATAAGGTGAAGGAGCAGATTGCCCAACTGGAACCTATCAATACATTGGCAAAGGAACTGATGGCGATAGACACGCGCATAGCTGAATTGGAGCAGGAGAAGAGTGTGGTGGCCTATTGGTTTGCTGCGCGAACGGTGGATTTGTGCAACGAGGAGTTGGCGCACTGCAAGAGCAACTTGAGAAAACTGGAAGATGAGTTGAAGGCGTTAAAGGTGAAGAAGAGTGAGCTGGAACAAGAGCAGACGCGCTTGTCGGTGGCTATTGAGAAGGACGAGGTGGGTCAGCAGATACGTGAGATTGAGAAGGAAATCAATCAGAAGGTGAAGATGCGTGATAACCGCAAGGCCAAAGCCGAAGAATACGATAAGCTGGCAAAGACGGTGGAGCTGACACAAAGTCCTGATGCAGAGGTATTCGATGCCAATCGTGCGACTGCCAAACACGAGAAAGATGCTCTGCAGGTAAAGATTGACAGGCAACTCATGGAAGAGAAGCGTCAGGCACAAAACCGTCAGGATGAAATCAACTGCACGATATCAGAGCGAGTGGATACTATACGCTATCTGCAGCAGCATAAGAACAATATCTCTGGTCGTGTGGCTGAGATTCGTGATGAGATACTGGAGGCTGTTGGTGCAACCGCCGAAGAGATTCCATTCATCGGTGAACTGATACGTGTGAAGGATATTGAGTGCGATTGGGAGTATGCCATCGAGCGTATTCTGCACAATTTTGCCTTGAGATTGGTGGTGCCAGAGAAGTATTACAAGCAGGTGAATGAGTATGTGAATGGTCATAATCTGCGAGGACGCATCGTGTATCAGCGATACGAGGGCACAGAGCCTCTTCGTGAGTTTGAGGATAGGACATTGAAGGTGGATTCGTTGCTCCGTAAGGTTGAATACAAGTCAAAGTGCTTGTATTTGGATTGGCTTGAGGATAGGTTATTTGCTGAGTTCAACTATAGTTGTGTTGATTCGCTTGCGGACTTCAACTATCTGCAAGAGAAAGCAGTAACGAAAGAGGGACTGATAAAAGCGAGAGGTGGTAAGCATGAGAAAGACGACCGACCAGAGACACGAGGCAAGGAACACTATGTGTTGGGCTGGGACAATAAGGAGAAGATTGCCATGCTACAGGCGGAAGTACGCCAGTTGCAGCAGGATGAAAAGGAGGTGGCAACCAAAGTCCGTCGTATAGAGGCAGATACAAAGAATGTTCAGGAGAAGCGAGAAACCTACTCGAAGCTGTTTGATAAATACGATAAATTTGATGATATCGACTGGTGGTCGTGTGCACTCGTCATTCAGCAAAAGGAAGAACAGAAGCGACAACTGGAGGAGACCAATGATAAGGTGAAGATGTTGCAGGGGCAATTGGAGAGGGTGAGAAAGGAACTTGGTGCACTTGAGGAGAAGTTTAATGAAGCTATCGGTAACAAAGCATTATTGGAAAATCGTGAGAATATACTCAAGAAACAGAGCAATGATTGTGCTTTGGCTTTGGCTCAAATAGGCGTTGTTGATACCGATGCTTTTGAGTCGCAACACACAGATTTACTGAATGTGGCATTGGTGGGTTTGGACAAAATGCGTGACACGTTACAGAGTGACATCAATTCCGCTTTGCGGAAACAACGTGAGACGAAGGGTAGCAAGAGTGGCGATTTGAAGAACCTGATTTATCGCTTCAAGAATCCCACTGAGGAAATTACCGCGAAGTATCGCGATTGGCGTTCGGACGTGAACCGTTTGCCCGAAACCGTGGAGTTTGTGGGCGAATATCAGACCTATTACCAACGATTGCTGGACGAAGATCTGCCTGGGTTTGAATCGCGCTTCAACAAGTATTTACAGGAGAATATCATCAACAAGGTCAGTGCATTCAATATGTTCTTCCAGAGCTGGCGCCAGTCTATCACCAAGACCATCGACCAATTGAATTCGTATCTTGTGGGCATCGATTTCAAGGATGCTCCAAAGACGTATATCCAGTTGGTCGCAGCCAAACGATTGAACGTGGATTTGAAGGAGTTCCAAGACCTTCTGAGCAGTGCAATCCCGAACATCCATGAGATGAATTCGACAATCGATGGCAGCAGGATTCATTTTGAACAGCATATCGAACCGCTGGTGTCTCGTTTACAAGACGAATCATGGCGAAAGTTGGTGATGGATGTGCGTGGATGGTACACATATAAGGCGGAGGAGTTTTATCAAGACGATGATCAGAAGCGTAACACCTACGAGGCTATGGGACAGCTGTCAGGTGGCGAGAAGGCGCAATTGACATATACCATCCTGGGGTCAGCTATCGCTTATCAGTTTGGCTTGACTAAGAACGGACTCGACTCTTCGTTCCGCTTCATTGCCATAGATGAGGCTTTTCGCGCACAGGACGAGGACAAGGCTCGCTATCTGATTTCGCTCTGCAAACAGCTCCACCTGCAGTTGCTCGTGGTGACTCCGAGTGACAACATCCACATCGTGGAGAACGATATTTCGTATGTGCATTATGTGGAGCGCAAGGGCGACCGTTCTGTACTCTATAATATGCCTATCAGTGAGTTTAAGGCAGAACGTGAAAGGAGTATGGAGGTATGATAACGGCAGCAGAAATACGTAAGAAGACAGAACGCAAGTATGTGGATTATTTGCGTTCAGTGGTCGCTGGCTCTGAGTTTGAACCAATTGTGATTCCTTGCGATAAGAAAGCGAGCGCATCGATGGATGAGTATCAGCACGAACTGACGGACATCCGTTCGCAATCGAAAGAGGTGAAGGGCTTTGGTTACACGATTGAGTGGAAAACAGTGAAAACGAAAGCATTGGGCGAACAGGATCTGCCTGAGCGTGTGTTGTTCAGGAGTGCATCGGACGTTGAGCGCTTCTTGCTGAAGGGTGGTGAAGTGTCACAGTTTCGCAAGGATGTGGCGATGTTGTTTAATGAGTTTCCGCAGCTTCGTCCATGGGTGGAACGCTATCCACTTAAGGTGATCGAGAATGCTTCCTCTTGGCCTGATTTGTTGAAAGTTTTGCGCTATTTTGTGGCGAATCCTTGTCCTGAGTTGTACATTCGTGAATTGCCTATTGAGGTGCACACCAAGTTCATTGAGCGCAATAAGGGAGTGCTTCGTGAGTTGCTGGATATTGTCATTGTAGAGCATGTCTGTTCGGATGAGAAGGAGTTCGAAAAGCGCTTTGGATTGCGATACGATGAGCCATGGGTGCGCATTCGTGTGTTGGAAGCATCGATTGCGAGTGAATACTTTTCTGGTGTAGACGATCTGACGATGCCTCAGAGTCAGTTCTGTGCGTTATCGTTGCCTGTGCAGAAGGTGTTTGTGGTGGAGAATAAAGTCAACTTCCTGACTTTTCCCAAGTTGGCAGGAAGTCTGCTGATTTGGGGGCATGGATTCACCGTTGGCATCCTCAAGTCTGTTCCATTCATGCGGCACGCTTCCCTATACTATTGGGGCGACATTGATGTACAGGGCTTTGAAATTCTCTCGCAGTTCCGCAGTTATTTTCCCCAGACGCAAAGCCTTCTGATGGATCGCGCTACCTTTGACACCTATTTTGAAGGCGACAAAGGCACTCCAAGCAATGTATCAAAGCCTCTCCATCTTACCCCTGTGGAAGCCACACTGTATAATCATATCAAGTCTCACAACCTACGTCTAGAGCAAGAGAAAATTCCGCAAAAATGTATTGAAAATATATTCAATAGTTCGTTAAAAATTAGCCAAGTCTAAGTGGTTCTGCGGTAAATGAAAGTAGTTCTTTGAAAATTTTGTCAATTAATGTCGTGTCTGCTTGAATGGCGAACACGCCGTTCAAGCATATTGGCATTGTGTGTTACCGACTTGCATGAAGAAACCGAATATTTGATTTTCATTCTTTTGCAAGTGCCCTTGGCGAGATTGATTGCAGTAAGCGAAACGTTGAAGTGAAAGGCCATCTTTCTGAACAAGTCTTGACTATTACAGCTTACCATTCAAAGGCTTAGTTACTTCCAAAATAGATGTACATAATATGTCAAACTTGCGTTTTTACAAGTCTTCTGAGTCGTTTAGAAGTAATCTTTTCTCATTTTTCTTTGATTTACCATATGTGGCATGATAGATATATGATTTCCATCATCTCGGTTAAACCTTACATCTTTCGTTCTTGTAGGTTCATGCCACTAAGTTGAGTTAAATTTTGATTGTCTTAAAACTTCAATCTGCCAGCATCTTTAATAACAGATAATATTCTTTCT
This sequence comes from Bacteroides sp. HMSC067B03, assembly GCF_001811315.1. Taxonomy (NCBI): domain Bacteria; kingdom Pseudomonadati; phylum Bacteroidota; class Bacteroidia; order Bacteroidales; family Bacteroidaceae; genus Bacteroides; species Bacteroides sp. HMSC067B03. The sequence continues at coordinate 15,239 of NZ_KV804435.1, forward strand.
TATGTCTTTCCATCCTCGCTAAGTCTTTGTCTGTATGGTGTAGAATGCGGGTAATATCCATATTGTACTGGAGGTCATTCAATTTGACTTTGATGGCCAAACGATGTCCGCGGAAACGCTCGATATATGTTTCACGATTGGTAGTTGTGCGGAAGTCCATTAGATCGAGAGCTTCTTCAATCTCGTCCCATTCTTGCTTTGTTAATTTGTGGTATTTTTCGTTCGGAAAGGATCCTACGATATCTTCAAATTCATAAATCCAGTCATGTTTTTCCTTGTTCTTCTCCCAGTCATCCAGTATCGCTTTCAGTTTTCTAATGATCTCTTTTACGGTATGACCTGTATCTTCAGCTACATTAAACAGAAATCCCACGGTTTTTTCTTTCCAGTCGAAACCGTTTCGTCCGACAGTCGATAAATGTTCTTCAAAGTAATCTTTACCTGCTTGATCTACCTGTCCTTTGTGCAATTCTTTGGCCAATCGTGCCGCTGCGTATGCTACATGTATCTTATATCCCATGATATCTTCATAGGCATCTTTTGTTTCTTTTGCAGCTTGAGGGTTAAACGTTCCCAAGTATTTGATATATTTCATATAAGTTCGTTCTCCCGCACCTGATAGCCCTGACATAGTGTCAAGTAGCTGGTCTGCAATCCGATCCAATACATTAATATCTTGGATATTGTTGCGCATCGCTTCATTCAACCGTTTTCCCGCCTGTTTCGCCATTCGTTGTTCCAATGCGATGCTCTGCTTGCAGAATGCTATAAAATTTGAGTCAAGTTTCATTCTTTTACACGCTTCTTTTTAATTAATTCCTCTTGTTTTTAATTATATAGTTAATTATAACATATTGGGCAGAGTATCATTGTCTGCCAAATATGTTGCTAATAATTATGGGATTATATCCCGTTTTTGTCAATGTTTACTTTTTCTATTTCATCCCATTCTGCCAGAGAGATAATGTCATGGTATTGTTTCAATGATAAAACATTCTCCTCGCTATCCATACATTCGTATTCCCATGGAAGTTGATAAACGGTTCCTTCTTCATGATGGCCCATGTAGTCGTGAAATGTGTACGGAATCAATTTCACATGATCCTTCTCCTTGAGTATTCGTAAAAGTTTGGCAGCGTCGTGTATTTCCAAAGGAGCGCCAGACTTGTATAGTGCAGTGGCGACTTCTACCGCAACATCCACATACGCCGAGTAGCTGTTGGAAACAATGATTCTCCATCCGGGGCTGTCAAAATCCGATGCGAGTATATTCAACCGCAACAATCCCAGTTCCCCATAATGGTCCGAGGCGAATTTGTTGAAATCCGTCTCACTGTCGAGAGCGTATTTATCCTGCAAATCACAGAATTTAACCATGTTGTAATATGCGACATCCTGTAATTCCAATGGCACTTCATTCGGGAGGGTACGTATCTTTCGTGTAGTATCAAACCTTTCAAAATACCGGCCATAGGCTTCATGAGCGATCCGATAATATTTGCAATACGAACGTATCGTCATTGTATCTAACGGCCGCCCGAAATTCTTGCAGACGGAATCCTCCAGTGCTTTTATTGCCGTCGTCTCGTCTTCGACCTCAATTTTAAATCTCGGTTCTATTCTGTTGAACTCCTTTCTCGCAATTTTCCCGTCTCGCTGCTGGTAAGGAAGATGATTCGCTACATAATCATTGAACTCCTCCGGATCTTGTATGATAGTATCGATTAGCTTATGAAAATATAAGGTCAACTTTGCCAAGAAATCCCTTTGCCATTCATTGGGAAAATTGTTACCTACTCGGTTTATATATCGAGAATAATTCGCAATAGTAAAATACGAGTGTTTCCTATCCGTGAATTGTATGGTGCGATTTTCTCTGTACCTGGCGGAGCTGACATGATACCATACCGTTTCTCTGGGATTTGACAATTCCCAATCCCGGAGGTATTCTTCCGTGCTCTCATATTCTCCGTCTGCAATCGACGCTTCGCAATCTCCCCATTCTTCCTGAGTAGGGCGGGGCAATTCGATATAAAATCCTCTGTATTCATTGTCACCCATCTCTTCCAGTTGAGCAAATTGCTCCTGAAGTTTAACTAACATCTTCAATGTATCGTTATCAACCACGATTTCTGTATCGCGCCCGCTTCCGAGCTGTTCGAATATCGCAGCATTCAATCCGCATTCTTTTGCCAAGTCTATGAAAAGATGCCTGGTAAAGATTGTCTTCTTATGTCGTTCCATATCTCATTCGTTTTCAATCGTTAAAAATTTCCCCGGATCAAATCCATTGATTACATGCTCGTTTTCAAATGTATATCCCATCTGGTTGCAAATCACTTTTGTACTCCCGATTTCCGCATCGATATTGGTATGCGAATGTCCGTAAATCCAAGCATTGATCCGGCTGTTAGCGATCAGGTCTCCGTATTCACTGGCAAAGGCACTGTTCAATACGGAACCTTTATGCTGAGGAGCAACAACCTGCAAAGTAGGCAGGTGGTGAGTCACGACCACTATGTGTTCTGCCGTACTTTCGGCAAGACTTTTTTTGATATGCCCTAAACAGAAGTCATGCATCTGATTATATGCTTCCGTTTGGAGCAGTTTCCCTTTGTACATGGTCTGACGGAAATCGTTAAGTCCTTTCCAAACGAAATATTCGTCTGCCGGTTCGATATGCGACCAAAATGTGCTCATTATGAAATCGGTATCGTCTATTCTCAATACTTGATTTTGATAATAACCGACATTCTCTTTGAACATCCATCGCCATTGTAATCCCCGTTCCATCACATCGCAATAATTGTAATATTCATGGTTCCCGGGAACAATAAGAACCTGCCTATAGTTTTTAGATGCCCATTTCCAGAAATTCCCCAAAGGAGCCACTCTGTCTTTCAGATAGAAAATGTCTCCGGCCAATACAAGTATATCGCCCGTTACCGGAAATCTGTTTTGTTTTATGTACCTGCTGTTCTCCCTGAACTCAAAATGCAGATCGCTCATATATTGTATTCTCATATTACTTATTTTTATTTGCTTGTTCAACCTGTTTTTGGATTATCCTCTTTACCAGCTCAAATGAGACCGGAGTAAAGTCATTATTATCCACTCCCACATCATATTGCGTCGGAAAGAGCATATCCAGCCGTGAAGCGTCTTTTCCCGTATTATTCTTGCTCGTATGCACATGCCCGAACAGTTGCCACATATTCCTGTAAGCACCTCCATAGCAGAGGAACGGATAGTGGTTCAGGTAGATTTTCTGCTTGTCGACCTCTATGTGCATTTGCATGCTTGTCAATTCAAACCTGCTGGCGTACCCTTGCCTGATATTTTTTAGATCATGATTACCGAGAATGAGATAGATTTTTCCATTCAGTCTGTTAAGAATCTTGGTCCATTCATGGGATCCTCCCAGGCAAAAATCCCCCAGATGAAACACTATATCATCTTGACCAACTACCCGGTTCCAATTTTCGATCAGCGTTTCATTCATATCTTCTACATTCTTAAATGGCCTCTTGCAAAAGTCAATGATATTCGAATGATAAAAGTGCGTGTCCGATGTAAAATACACCTTGCTTCCGTCAAACTTGTAATTCATTTTGCTCTCTTTTGTGCACATTGCTGTGCGGTTAATTAAAATTGGTTGTTCTTGTGCTCATTGTACGGAAATGACGAGAGAGGAATTGCACGGAGCAAACAGTCACCAATGGGCATAAAACAAAATAGTTGGAAAGTTCGGTAAGGACTCTCCAACTATTCTGTTGTTTATTTTAAGATCAAGATACGAGCATCTATCGCATCTTATCTCCTATATCTGTTCGTTGGAAAGTATTTATGATATTCTCTGGCGTTTCAATGCTCCAAACATGAAGAACATACGACTGAACTTCGAAGCATTTGTTGCCTCGAATTGTCGTTTGGGATAATATGTTCATTCTATTTTGTTGCATTGTAAATTTTCAAAAGAGGCGCAAATATACAGAATAATTTCGCAATACTCCAAATATTTTTCAGTGAATTCTTTAAATTACCCTATAAAA
>NZ_KV804435.1:19390-25725 GCF_001811315.1 Bacteroides sp. HMSC067B03
TTTCAGTGAATTCTTTAAATTACCCTATAAAAATCACTGATATTCAAATATACAAATCGCTTGATTATCAGAATCTATTTTGGCTGAAAAAACAATTCAGTTCTATTCGAATATTATCTGTAATTTGGATAAGTTTTAGTGGTACTGATAAAATTTGCCTATTTATCACTGTTAAATTGTATGAGGGACAGAATTTTGTCCCTTGTATCCGTTCAGGGAACAAACGGGGGACAAAATCATGAAAAATTGATACAATACTTTATTATTCCTTTGCATTTAATGTATTGATTATCAATGTCATCTAAGTTGGACTGTTTCTTCTTTTACTTTCTATTGTATATTGTGTAATATGTTGATAATCAATTTGTTATATACTGCTATTTGCCGATGCAGAAATGCTGAAAAATATTCTGGAGCACCATATCATTCGTCACTTCCCCTGCAATATCTGAAATAAAAAAAATACACTCCCGTATATCTTGTGAAAGAAAATCTCCGGATATATGCGTGTCAAGCCCATTCTGCACTCGATGAATAGCATCTAAAGCTTTACTTAAAGCTTCATAATGCCTTACGTTTGTCACAATAATATCATTCTGTGTTACCGTAGGTAGATGTGCTGCATTAATAAGCATCTTTTGTAACTCGTCGGTCTGTCTACGTTCTTTTGCCGATATGAAGATAGATTTCGTGTATTCTTTAGAAAAGTCCTTTAATAAAGCAGATAATTCTTTTTTCTGCTTTTCCTCAATCAAATCCGCTTTGTTGAATACAACAATTAGTTGCTTCTCTTCACAACGAGGAATGATCTTTTCTGATAATTGCTTTATCTGGGCAGATGCATCAGATGAATCAATCATCCAAAGTACAATCTCCGCTTGATCCAATTTTTGGAATGTACGTTCGATACCAAGACTTTCAATGGTATCATTTGTTTCCCGGATTCCAGCAGTATCAATGAATCGGAAAGTGATGCCACCTATATTAATAGTATCTTCAATGACATCACGTGTGGTGCCATGAATATCACTGACGATTGCTTTATCCTCATTCAGTAATACATTCAGTAAAGTCGATTTTCCCGCATTCGTTTCACCGATGATAGCCACCGGAACACCATTCTTAATGGCATTCCCTACATTGAATGAATGGACCAGTCGGGAGATAACCTGCTCTATTTCATCTGCGAGTTTTCGTAATGCCGAACGATCTGCAAACTCCACGTCCTCCTCACTGAAGTCAAGTTCCAGTTCGATCATGGAAGTAAAGTTTAGCAACTTGTTGCGTAGATCTGTTAACTCTTTACTAAAACCTCCCCGCATCTGACTCATAGCCAAACGATGGGTAGCTGCGGAAGAAGATGCAATCAAATCGGCTACAGCCTCTGCCTGACTTAAGTCCATCTTTCCGTTGAGGAATGCGCGTTGGGTATATTCTCCCGGCTGAGCCATACGACAACCGTTCTTAATCAACAACTGCATCACTTGCTGAAGAATATAAGCAGAACCATGACATGTGATTTCTGTACTGTCCTCTCCCGTATAGGAATGAGGAGCACGGAAAAGACTCACAAGGACTTCGTCTATGACTTCTTCTCCATTATAAATACGCCCGAATGTCAGCGTATAAGGCTTTTGTTCACTAAGTAATTTGCCGGGCTTGGCTGGTTGGAAGATGTGGCTTGTTATAGAAATAGCTTCCGGACCGGAAACACGGATGCTCCCGATAGCACCTCCTTGAGCAGTAGCAATAGCGCAGATAGTATCTTGATTCATTATATTTCTTTTTGGATGATGCAAAGATAATTGTTTCTGAGTAAAAAAAATAAGATTAGACACAACTTGTGCTTTATTTGTTTATATTTGCTGCCGTTCAAACAATACACATACAAAATACAATTATAGCCTATGGAGCCAGATACAAATTTATATTCACCGAATGAGAATAATGAAATCATACGGGAGAATTCGCAAAAGATACTTTCTGTACTTGCCGCACATCAAATTGCTTTATGGGAATATGACATTCCGACAGGGAAATGTAGTTTCACCGACGATTACTTCCGTATGTTAGGACTGAAAGAGGCAGGAGTGGTCTTTAAAGATATTGATGATTTCTATCGTTTCGTCTACCCCGAAGATATGAATACCTATCAGACGGCTTTTGCTAATATGCTTGCTTCGGAGTCCAAGACATCTCAGATTCAGGTTCGTTGTGTAGGAGAGCATGGTGAAGTGATTTGGTTGGAGGATCATTTTCTGTCTTATAAAGGGAATGAAGAAGGAGATCCGGATAAACTGTTGGCATATACTGTAAACGTCACCTCCCAATGTGAAAAAGAACAGCATATTAAGCATTTGGAAAAACATAACCGTAAAATAATAGAAGCTTTACCCGAATTTATCTTCATCTTTGACGAGGACTTCTTTATAACGGATGTCTTGATGGCGCCGGGTACGATTCTGCTACATCCGGTAGAAGTACTGAAAGGAGCGGACGGACGAAGTATTTATTCTCCGGAAGTAAGTGATTTGTTTCTCTGTAATATTCGGGAATGTCTGCAGGACGGTAAGCTGAAAGAAATAGAGTATCCATTGGAAGTAGATGGAAGTAAACATTATTTTCAGGCACGCATTGCTCCGTTTGAAGGTAACACTGTGCTGGCGTTGATACACGATATCGGTGATCGTATTCGCCGTTCCGAGGAATTGATAGAAGCTAAACGCCGTGCAGAGGATGCTGACCGGATGAAGTCTGTATTTCTGGCAAATATGAGTCACGAGATTCGCACCCCGCTGAATGCTATTGTGGGATTTTCGGAGATTATGGCTGTAACGGAAAATGAAGAGGAGAAACATGAATACCTGGAGATTATTCAGAAGAATAGTAATCTGCTGTTGCAGTTGATCAATGATATTCTGGACTTGTCCCGTATAGAATCCGGTAAATCGGAAATGCATTTTCAGCAGGTTGAAATAGCCGGCTTGGTAGACGAAGTAGAGAAGGTGCATCAGTTGAAGATGAAGTTGAATGTGGACTTGAAAGTGGTCCGTCCACAAGGAGAGTTCTGGACTTCTACTGACCGAAACCGCGTGATGCAGGTACTATTCAATTTCTTGTCCAATGCCATTAAGAATACTGAAACGGGGAGTATCACGTTAGGATTGAAGCAGGAGGGAGATTGGCTGAAGCTGTTTGTCAGTGATACAGGCTGTGGAATCCCGGAAGAGAAACTTCCTCAAATCTTTACTCGTTTTGAAAAACTGAATGACTTTGTACAAGGTACCGGACTGGGACTTTCTATTTGTAAAAGTATTGTAGAACGCTTGGGTGGTCGTATTGAAGTCAGTTCAGAACAGGGAAAAGGAAGTACATTTGCACTTTACCTGCCTTATCGGGAGATACCGGCGGAAGTCGTCGAACGGACTCTGTCTACTAAGATTGATTCTGAATCTGTCCGCCATAAAAAGATTTTGGTAGTGGAGGATATCGAATCGAACTTTGCCCAGCTGAATATCTTACTGAAGAAAGAGTATACCATCCTGTGGGTGCGTAACGGACAGGAAGCAATCAATAGTTTTATTCGCGAAAAACCGGATTTGATATTAATGGATATTCGTATGCCTGTGATGGATGGCATTCAGGCTACAGAGAAGATTCGAACTATTTCTCTTTCGGTTCCTATTATTGCAGTTACAGCCTATGCGTTCTATACGGAACAACAACAAGCTATTCAGGCAGGATGCAATGCTGTTATCTCCAAACCATATTCTTTGGAGAAGCTGAAAGAAACGATAGAAACCTATATTGGATAATTAATTTTCTAAAAGGAAACCAACATTCTGAAAGTTAGATTGTTATTAAAGTAATAATAACAATCTAATTTTTGTTGGAATATGGAGAAAGTGAAAAAGATAGTCCTCATAGGGGCTAGCGGCTTTGTTGGTTCTGCTCTGTTGAATGAGGCGTTGAATCGTGGCTTTGAAGTGACAGCCGTAGTTCGTCATCCCGAAAAAATAAAGATAGAGAACGAGCATCTGAAAGTAAAGAAAGCGGATGTCTCTTCACTCGATGAAGTATGCGAAGTTTGTAAAGGAGCCGATGCTGTAATCAGTGCATTCAATCCGGGATGGAATAATCCTGATATATATGACGAAACCATCAAAGTGTATCTGACTATCATTGATGGAGTGAAGAAAGCAGGGGTGAATCGCTTTCTGATGGTGGGTGGTGCCGGATCACTGTTTATTGCGCCGGGATTGCGACTGATGGATTCGGGTGAAGTTCCTGAAAATATCCTGCCCGGAGTTAAAGCTTTAGGAGAATTTTATTTGAACTTCCTGATGAAGGAGAAAGAGATAGACTGGGTATTTTTCTCTCCGGCAGCAGATATGAGACCGGGAGTGCGCACCGGACGTTATCGTTTGGGCAAAGATGATATGATTGTGGACATCGTGGGTAACAGCCATATTTCTGTAGAAGACTATGCGGCTGCGATGATTGACGAGTTGGAACATCCCAAACATCATCAGGAGAGATTTACAATTGGCTATTGATTAAGAGGTTAATCATTATATAAATTTGCTTGTGTAAAATTTGAGTTAACAAGTAAAAATAATGGCTTGAGGCATACATTTTGACGTATGGTTCAAGCCATTTCTTATTTTATTTTCCGATATTTGCATTGTGTCGGTATTGTAACACAAAATGAAACAAAGAAGAAATACTTAATGATATTCTGAACTATGATATTCAAACAAGAAACTCAAATCTTAAAATGTACCTTTGAGAAGGAACATTTTTCTAAAGTAAAAGCTGCCTTCAAAGATAGATGGCCTGTTGTATATATTATCGAGGATGACGAAAAGGGACAAGCCTATATAGGAGAGTCTACAAATATATGTACCAGGATTTGTGATCATTGGAATAATACCGAACGCAGAGCTTTGAAAAACATATATATTATCTTTAATAAAGTCTTTAATAAATCTGTAATCCTGGATCTTGAAGCGTTTCTTATCGGATATATTGTAGCTGATGGTAAATATAGACTCCAGAATGGCAATGGTGGCCAGCATGTTCATAACTATTATTTGCGTGATGAATATCAGAGAGAGTTCAGACACATTTGGCAGCTTCTTCAGGATGAAGGTGTTGTCAGGCATGGAATTACTCTTCTTGAGAATCAAGACTTATTTAAATATTCTCCATATAAGATTTTGAATTTGGACCAATTTAATGTTGCTGTGCAAATTCTTACCGATCTGAAATATGATTTAGGGAATAATAATCAATCCCGTTCTTTTATAATTGATGGAGGGGCAGGTACCGGTAAGTCTATTCTTGGAATTTATTTGCTGAAGCTGTTGATTGATGCAGAGAGTTCACCTGCATGGACTGCGGAAGAAGAAGCATTGGATGAGAATCTTAGTTATATAATTGGCCATTTGAGCCCGAACTTAAGAGTTGGGTATGTAGTTCCTACACAAAGTTTTCGTGAGACATTGAAAAAAGTTTTTGATGGAATACAGGGACTTGATTCTAAAATGGTACTTAGCCCCGAAGATGTTGCCAACTCGGGTGAAGGTTTATATGATCTTCTGATTGTTGATGAATCACATCGTTTGAGGCGTCGTCGTGCATTATTTAATTATGGATCGTATGATAAAGCTAACAAGGCATTAGAGTTAGATGAAGAAGCGACGGAATTGGACTGGATACTGAAAAAAAGCCGGTATCAGCTATTCTTTTATGATTCCAGACAATCGGTGAAGCCTTCTGATGTGGAAGCACTAAGATTTTTCTCATTGTCTCAGCAAGAGGATACCCGGAACTATAAGCTTACTTCTCAGATGAGGTGTAAGGGTGGAAATGATTACATAGAATATATTAACAATATATTGGAGTGTCAACAAGAAGAAATGCTCACTTTTGGTTCATCCTATGAACTACTGTTGTTTGAGGATGTTGAAGACATGGTATCTGCAATTAAAGAGAAAAATAATAAAATGGGGCTCTGTCGGAATATGGCGGGGTATGCCTGGCCTTGGAAGACGCACAAAATGAAACTGTCTAAAATTCAAAAAGAAGGATTATATGATATTGAGATAGAAAACAAATACGAGGTAAATAATGCGCATAAGTACATTTGGAATACTACCCAAAGAGACTGGATAAACTCAGAAAATTCAATTAATGAGATAGGCTGTATACATACGACGCAGGGGTATGATTTAAATTATGCAGGTGTGATAATAGGTTGGGAGATAGACTATGATCCTATAAATAATATTATTACTGTACCCGTTGGCGGAATTAAATCAGCGCATATTTAA
>NZ_KV804436.1:0-2851 GCF_001811315.1 Bacteroides sp. HMSC067B03
TTATATATATAAATAATATATGAATATATAATATTTGTATATTTATTATATGAATAAATTATATTGAAATATTCTTTTATTGAATATTTGTTTGTATATTTGCGGTGTGAAGTTATAAATATGGTAGTAGTAGTTTTAAAAGCGGCAACTTCTTTCGCTGGTATTGATTATAATGAGCGAAAGAATGAGGAAGGCAAGAGTGAACTTCTTGTTGCAGAAAATTTTGCTATGAATCCAGATAATTTGAAGAAGTCGGATTATATAGCTTATATGGAATCTGTCTGTAGGACTAATCCAGCGGTCAAGGCAAAACAATTTCATGCAGTGATTTCATGTAAGGGGCGTGAATATTCGGCAGATGATTTGAAAAATGTAGCTTTGCAATATATAAATAAAATGGGTTATGGAAATAATCCTTATATGATATATTTTCATTCTGATACAGAAAATAATCATGTACATATTGTTTCTACACGAGTACAGAAGAACGGACAGAAGGTAAAAGATAATATGGAAGCTGTGCGCTCACAGAAAGTCATAAATCAAATAATGAATGTTGATTTAGCTTTGAAGGCTAAAGATGATATTTCAAAATACATGGAGTTTTCTTTTTCTACAGTGCAGCAATATAAGTTGTTACTTGAACAATCAGGATGGAAATTAAGAGAAAAGGATGGATTATTAATTTTGTATAAGGGTGGTGAAAAGCACGCTTCAATTCAATTAGAGCAGATAAAAGATAAAGCTAAACAATATACACCTGATGAAGAAAGAAGAAAACAGATAACAGCTCTTTTATTTAAATATAAGCAAGGACTTTCCTATACAGAACTTCAAACTTTGATGAAAGATAAGTTTGGTATAAATTTAGTCTTTCATACAGGAAAAGGACATACTAAACCTTATGGATATACATTAATTGATTATAGAAATAAGAGAGTTTTGAAAGGTGGGGAAGTTATGGATTTGAAGGAACTTTTAGTAGAGCCTAATAAACAAGCAAAAGTAGAACATTGTAATAGTATAATTAATCTTCTTTTGAAAGATGGAACAAAATATACAATGGATAGTTTCAAGAAATCAATGTTAGATTACGATTATAGGTTTTCAATGAATGGCACAATATTTATAAATGGTGATGATAAGGCTTTATTGGTTCTTGATAAAAAACTGCTGAAAGAATTTAGATATAATAGCAGAGTGTATGAAGCAAATAAATTTAATGTTGCTACAGTTAAAGAAGCCGAGTTGTTAAGTAGAATTTATCATGTGAAAAAAGATGATATTTTGATTCAAGAGCATATGGATAAAAAAAATACTGTCTATTCTGATATGATAAATAGTTATTTGGCTCATAGTTCAGATTTACATTCTACATTAAGAGAAAAAGGAATTCTTTTTGTTGAAGATGATAATTTAGTTTATCTAATAGATAAAAAGAATAAAGTAATCATAAGTACTGATGATTTAGGAATCAATATTATAAAAGATGGCTATAGTAAAGATAGGATTACTCTAGTTACTCTTGATAAGATGGAAAGAATAAATGTTGAACAAGATTCAGAACTGGCAAGGGGATTTAATCTGATTGATGCTATTTGTGATATTCTTAGCCAGCATATAAATGTACAGCAAGATAAATCTCCTAACAGGAAAAAGAAAAGAGGACAGCAACAAAATTAATTAATAAATAGAATAAGATATGATAATATTATTTGGAAATCAGAAAGGCGGTTGTGGTAAAACGACTAATTGCATACAATTTGCCAACTATCTAGTAGAAAAAGGAAAAGAAGTTCTAGTATTGGATTTAGATTTTCAGCGTTCATTATCGGATAGAAGAAAAGAAGATATTGCGACCTATGATAATGAACCTAAATATGAGGTTATACAAACCGATATATCTAATGTTGCTAAAATTATTAGTGATTTTACTAAGGTTGAGCAAGGAAATCTATTAATAGATTTGCCCGGTAAGATTGATGATGATGCTTTGGGAACTATTCTTAAAGCTGCGGATATAATAATATGCCCATTTAAATACGATAAATTTACAATGGATAGTACAGGCTTTTTTATCCAAGTGTTACAGTATTTAAATGTAAAAGCTAAAATATTCTTTTTGCCTAACAATATGAGAACTGCGGTAAGATATGAGACGAAAGAACAGGTAGTTGATATTCTTAAGCAAGTTGGTTTTGTTACAGATGAAATACCAGCTTCTGTTGCGATGGAACGTATAAATACATTAGCAATTAGTAATGAGTGTATTGATAAGGTGAAGAATGCTTATGATTATATCATTCAAGAAGGAGCAATAAAATAAAATATTCATTTTATAGATATTTGTTATAAAATTATTCATTTATTGTATATATTTGCGCATGGCTGATAAATTAAGGAAAAAGCAAAATGAAGGCATTTCTAGTGTTCTGGAAATAGCTAAAATGATAAGAGGTGAAGAATCGCATGGGAGTAGTATAAATGAAACTCCTATTCAAGAAGCTAAATGTGAAGTTGAAGAGGAGAAAGAACCACCTCATGTAGAAATGGAAACAACTTCTTCGGAAGTTTTTAATTTTAATGGCTCTAGTGATATGGATTTGACGGACTTATTAGAGTACATTAAAGGAAAAAATTATAATTGCAAGGAAGTTCTATATGTTGATACAGATGTAAAAGAGGTGTTTGGCTTGCTCAAAGCTAAAGCCAAAATACCTATTTCATCTTTAGTTTCGTTTATTTTGGAAGATTGGTTAACTAAACACCGTAATGACATAAGTTCTTTGATTAAGCAAAAAAAGAACCGTTTTCTTTAGTACAGAAAAAGGGTCGTTTTGTGAAACAAAAG
>NZ_KV804437.1:0-5006 GCF_001811315.1 Bacteroides sp. HMSC067B03
ACAATCAATTACGTGACTTTTCAGGTCACACCCACGACTTATTGAGGTTAAGCATTATGGTGTACGACGACTCGTAAGCGTCTGAAATATCCGTCATCAGTTCCGGTGCCAGCGGGTTACAGCGATGGCTCTTGCGTGGGTTATCGAAATTTATCACGTAGAACTTGGGCGGTATCTTATAGCGGTGTCTGTACTTAATCAGGTGGTTATAGGCAATAACCGACAGGTCATCAAATTTAAAGTCGTATATATAAAGAGCATAGGACTTCTCTATTGCCTGCTTTATGTAATTATTGACCACGGCATACGATTTTCCGCTACCCGGTGTACCTAAAATCATGCTGGCCCGGAAAGGATTCACTACGTTTATCCAGCCTTTCCATTCCTTTCTCCCGTACCAGAATTTAGTCGGCAGGTTAATGGAATACTCGTTTTCCATAAGGTGGGTTTCCTGCATGAACGATTCATTCTCGGTATTGAAAACGTCCTCCAGCAAATTGTTCTTCAACAGACGGCTAATCCATAAACCGGATGCCAACAGGCAGAAGAAACCGCCGGCCAATGTCGTGGTATAAAGTATGGCGCATACACCGGATGATGCGTCAATGGACAGTAACCACCAGTTCAGGAAAAAGAGTATGGCACCCGCTATGGCCGCAATAATTATTTTCCTTCATGTGATTTCATGCTTCTTTACCCCCTGGTTGCCCATGCAGGACAGACCGAGGAAGAGGACACAAAACAGTTTGGTGTAAAGAAGGGACGAGAACAGTCCTGTGGTACGCTGGAAATTGGACAGTATCCTGTCCACAATATCAAGCGTCCAGCCCATTTCGTGTAGCCAGCCGTAACAAAACCAATAGATGTGTATCGCCAAAAATAGAAAACTGACGGCCCGCATAAAGTCCGTGACTTTGGCAAGACCTCTTAAATCATCTTCATTCTGCATAATTGTAACTGTTAAAATTCGACTTTTTGTTCTATACCTTAATTATATTATAATTTGCGCCTGCGCTTCTTCTTTTTCCTGCGTCCGAAGCGGAAGGACGGATCGATGTACTCGTGCGTATGGTCATCTTCCATGAGTACGGAGAAAATGTCAATGACACCGAGTGCGGACGTATCAATCAGACTGCCGGACGGTTCACTCTGATAGTCTTGATTTTCCTGCTGCCGGTATTCCTTCCTTTCCAGTCTTTCTTCCGTATCTTGTTCCTGCCGGGGTGTATCCTGCTCCGGCGGTGGTATCAGCCTTGTACGGTCCGCATCCGGATTGTTGAACAATTCGTTGAACACATTGGCTGAAAAGGCCTTGCCCAGACGCGAGCCGTTAAGCACTGTCCGGCTGGTATGGTCTATGAAAGTGATGCCGTACAGACGTCCTTCGGGATTGATACGGTAAACCGTCTCTATATCCGCCTCTTTCAGCTTTCGGGCGAAATCCTCTTTCGTGCCGATGTCCTGCATGGCTTTAATGACTTCCTGTCTTGTCCTTTCGGCAAGGCTGTTCCTTTTCACCTTTTCAGTAGAAGCGGCAAACTTCTTTTGCAGTGCTTCATAACCGAATGCCTTACCGAACTTGCTGGATTTGAAAGGTGTTCCCACCTGCTGTCCGTTATCATCCAAAGCTCCGTACATAATACCGTGGTATTCCTTCCCGTCCACACTTCCCCTGACTTCATAAACGGTTACGTTATACAGGTTCAGAAGAGTGCCATATTCGGAAAGCGAGTGACAGTTGTAACATTCCAGCAAGGTTCGGGCGGTATGCTTTACCTGTGCTTTCACGTCCCCTTTCGGATAATCCACTTTTTGTAGGGATGATAGTTCCCTCTCACCGTGTTCTCCGAATGTGGGATGAAGCCCGTACTTCACTTCCATTTCACGGCAGATGTTCTGTGCCCGGATAGCCTCCCGATTGTGGTCTATCTTTTCACCCTGCCCGTTGATACGTACCGAAACGATGTGCATGTGCTTGCGGTCTATGTCTTCGTGCAACCATACGATATAGGGCTGGTTCCCGTAACCGAACTTTTCCATGAACTCCTGCGCCAGTACGGTCATCTGCTCTTCCGAAAGAATGTCTTTCGGGGAAGGATTCAATGAGATGTGGATAACCGGTTTCCGGACGTGCGAGTTGAGTGCGATGTAAGGTTCAAAAGCCTGTACACAGTGTTCAATCGGTACATTGCCCGAAGTATCTGCCGCTATTTTAGGATGTCACAATACCTTTGCCGTACCGTCATCCACCTTTATCTTATTATAGGCAATCACTCCATAGAATGAACTGCCCGATGTGATATTCGGCACCATGATGTTATTCCTTTTTAGTGAGATACTCCTTTTCGTATCGCTTTGTCAGTTCGATAATCTGTTTGCAGAGTTTCTCCAGTTTGCGGGTTTCTTCGGCCAGTTTATAAAGAAAGGCAAGCGATTTCTTTTCCCCATAAATGGTATGGATGGTCTTTACACATTGGTTGTAGTTGTTTCCGATACGGCGGAACTGCTGATAGAAAGCGGTCAGCCGGGCATAATATTCCTGCGCTTCCTTATCAATCCTCACTACCTTGAACTCTCAGCCGAAGATGCGGGCAAAGATAAATTCGGCCTTGTTCTTCATGCCGGATTGTTCAAACATCGTGAGAAACTTCTCGTTCTCACTGTCATTGAGACAGAGATAATAGCGGTGCGTGCGCGGGTCTGCCAGTACCTTGCGCCCTGCGGCGCTACGGATTCTTGTTTCATCTTTCATAACATGAATAATTTAGGAAGTTCGACTTGGGAGAACTGACATCCCCGAAAGGCCTTTCGGGGCGGGACTTTCAGCGGTTGGAAATATTTTCAACCGCTGAAAGTACACCTCGCTATATGCTGACGCATATTAAAATCCGGCTGGGCCGGATTAAAGGTCTGAAGGATTTGTCTTACGTTCTCTTACCGAGAACGGGCTCCGCTCTCCCGGCGACAAAGGTAGATAGTTTTTTCTGTCCGTGCATCATGGCGTATCACGCCAACACCCGCCAATGAATGACTTTGGAGCCGGGGGTACTTCATGGATGTTCTTTTTGAGGTTTATTTGTAGCCGGATAGCTATTTGAACGGATAAACAGATATGCAATCAGGCAGATATTCAAACAGGCATTTATCCGGATATATAGCTATACATACATATATATAAATGTATAGACGGATAAACAGCTATTCGGATAAATGGCTATGCAATCGGATATGTGAATAGTTATCCGAATATGTACATAGCCATATAGCTACACAGCCGAATAGACAGATAGCTGAATAGCTACATAATTAAATAGCCATGTAATAGAGTAGCCATATAAGTAGATAGCCGGATAGCCAAGTAGCCGCATAATTAAATAACTATATAGCTAACCGGATGAACAGATAACAGAATGAGTAACCGGACAGATAGCCCAAAAACAGACGGCTGTTCATCCGGCTGTCTATAAAACAATTTATTCATTTAAATCAGTAACAATGGAAAAGAGAAAGAAAACCGTATTCGTTTCGTTCGCCTCCCAGAAGGGCGGCGTGGGTAAATCAACCTTTGCGATTTATGCGGCGTCGTGACTGCATTATGTGAAAGGTCTGAATGTGGCGATAGTGGATTGTGACTATCCGCAGCATTCAATCATCAAACAGAAAAAGCGGGATATGGAAGTGGTAAAGACCACACCCGTCTATCAGAATCTTCTGGTGGAACAGGCCGGGCGGTTGAAGAAGAAGGCTTACCCTGTTATCGGCAGTACCCCGGCGGATTGCATGACGGACTGAAGGGCGTTTAAGGAAAAGGCGGACGTGCATTATGATGTGGTGCTGTTCGACCTGCCCGGAACAATGGGCAGTGACGGGGTGATTGCCACAATCAGTGCGCTCGATTATCTGTTCGTACCGATAAAGGCAGACCGCCTTGTGCTGGAAAGTACGCTGAACTTTGCCACGACTGTCAATGACCGCCTGATAAAGACCGGCATCTCCAATCTGAAAGCCTTGTGCATGTTCTGGAATATGGTGGACTGGAGGGAACGTACCGTCTTATATGACATTTACCAGCAAGGTTTCTCCCTCCTGGGACTGGACTGTCTCCAAACCCGTGTCCCCGTGCGCAGTAACTTCACCAAAGACCTCTCCACTACGGGCGGCCCGGTTTACCGGAGCACCCTGTTTGCACCGGATGCGGGCTTTACGAAGGAGTGCGGCTTTGATGCGCTTATGGATGAAATCATGCGGACAATCAAAATTGTATAGTCATGGCAAAGAAAACGAGTGGACAGAATCCGGTGGATGAAGCCTACCTGCGCAGCCTGATGGCGGGCAGCCCGCCGGAAAAGGTAACACCGTCCATTCCCCCAAAAGAGGAAACGGACAGGGAAACGGCTGAAAAGGCAAAGACGGAATCTGAAGCGGAAGAGATGCCGGAAAAGGCCGCATCCAAAACGTTGAAAGCCGCACAGACCGAATTTATGAGGAGATTCCTCACCCCTTACAAATGCGAAGGCAGGCAGGGTGTCTATATAAACAAGGAACTGCACCGGAAAATATCGGTCATCGTCGGCATTGCCGGTAAACGGCAGTTGACGGTGGGCAATTACATTGACAATGTATTGCGGGAACATTTCGAGAAACATTCGGATGAGGTGAAGGCATACTGCCAGAAGAGTTACAACAAAATCTTTTAAGCTATGGATATGCGATTATGTTATGAAGCCGGAGCGGTTCTGTTCTGGCTGCTGTTCGCCTATCTGTTCATGGACAAGTTCCTGTTCAGGGGGCAGCTTGGCGAGATATGTT
This sequence comes from Bacteroides sp. HMSC067B03, assembly GCF_001811315.1. NCBI lineage: Bacteria > Pseudomonadati > Bacteroidota > Bacteroidia > Bacteroidales > Bacteroidaceae > Bacteroides > Bacteroides sp. HMSC067B03. The sequence goes on from NZ_KV804437.1 coordinate 4,810, forward strand.
TCGGGAAGGCACGCCGCCGCATGGCGAAAGCCCTGCGGGGTGCGGCAGGCTGGTTCGATCCGGTGAAGGAGGAACGGAAGAAGGGACGTGGACAGGCGAAAGGGAAAACGGGCAGGAAAGAGATTCCGGCAGTCGTGAAAAGGCAGGAGAAAGAGCTTCCACCGTAAGTATTCGATAAACTCCCTCGTATAGTAGGT
>NZ_KV804438.1:0-258 GCF_001811315.1 Bacteroides sp. HMSC067B03
TCCATTCTTCCGGCTTAAAGTAGCCTTCAACGGTTATCAGCTCACCTTTTTTCAATACATCGAAGGAATCCAGTGCTTCATTCTTTCTCCAGGCTTCAATCCCCATGAAAGCGGAAACATAAGAGGTTTCTTCACCTGTCTTGTCTGCACGGCTGACCGCGATAGAAAAGCGTGCTACGCTTGCTGTTTCAAAACTACGGATTTCTGCATCCTTACCGATAAAACCTGTTACTGCGAATGAATTTTCAATCTTTTTCA
>NZ_KV804439.1:0-1037 GCF_001811315.1 Bacteroides sp. HMSC067B03
CGACCCTTTTTCTGTACTTTTGATTTATAATAGTACTAGAGGTAATAACAGGGGAAAAAGCCCTAGTTTAAAATAGTTTCGCGAATAGTTGAATTAATGAAACTTGGATTTAAATAAAATGGAGATAATAGGCTACGCTCGTGTTTCAACGAGGGAACAGAATTTAGATTTGCAGCTAGATGCTTTAAAAGAAGCCGGATGCAAACTTATATTTGAGGAAAAAGTATCAGGAGTAAAAGATAGACCCGAATTAGATAAAGCCCTTGCGTATTTGCGAGAAGGTGATACTTTTGTTATCTGGAAGCTAGATAGATTAGGACGTTCTTTGAAAGATTTAGTTTATATAGTTGATTGTTTGCAGAAAAGAAAAGTTGCATTCAAAAGCATAGTTGATGGTATTGATACTAATAGTGCTTTAGGAAGGTGTCAATTTGGGATTTTTGCTTCATTGGCAGAATATGAACGTGAAATAATAGTAGAACGAACTAGGGCTGGATTACAAGCTGCAAAAGAACGAGGGAAACTTACGGGACGACCTATAGGATTATCGGAAGATGCAAAAAGAAAGGCTATAGCAGCAAAACGTTTATATGAAAATCGGGATTATTCTATAGGTGAAATATGCAGGATATTACACATTGGAAGTAAGGCTACTTTGTATAGGTATTTACGTTATGAAAAAGTAAGATTGATGAATAGAAGAAATAAATAGGGCGTTACCTTTCAGGTCGGGCTTTTCGCTGCAAGTCCTCGCTGTGCTGTGGGCTTTTCGCTACAATCCCTAACGCATTTTTCCCACCCACCCTTCTAAGGTATATCCAATGCTTTGCTTTTTCCACCGCTTCTACGAAGCACCTACAAAAACAAGGCATTGGATATTCGGTTTTATAGACTTCATGTTCCCTAAAGGGAATATTCCGTTTATAAAACCTAATCTCTTACCCCAAATATATAAAACTTTAGGGAAAAAGATAATACGTTGAAAATCAGTTGTTTATAAACTATTTTTAACAAAAATAATTGTCTTATTATTTGCG
>NZ_KV804440.1:0-1249 GCF_001811315.1 Bacteroides sp. HMSC067B03
TAATAATGTTCTTTTTTCGTCCATGTCCGGGAGAGCCGGGAAAAGTACGGTATCAAATTCCTTCCCGGCTTCTCTCCAGTACTGGCAGAAAAGGTATCAATTCTACTACTGGTAATTTTCCTGTCCGAATATATGTTGAACCATTGCATAATTTTCACCACTGTTAGACTTATGCAGCTTATCATCAATAAAAATTTTTACTTCTACTGTCTTAGGTAGCTGTAAATTTTCAAGGTTTTCTTCATCTTTAGGTACAGGGTAGGCAGATAGCCATAAATATGTTCCTTGTTTGGCTTCTTGCTCAAATGTAAATGGACTTTCTACAATAATTTCTTTGGCAGCTTCTTCGGGAGCTTCGGAAGAAATATCTACTCCTACTGTATAATGTATTAGAAGCTTGAAGTTTTCTGGGTCGCTTACGGTAGCTTCATAACGCACTTTTCCTATATCTCCTGTAGGTGGAGTATCAGGGTCGTTGTTATCGTCTTTACTGCATCCAGACAACATAAGGCTTAAACCAATCATTGCTAATGATAAATACTTTTTCATATTGTTTCTTTTAAATAGTTGATAATTCAATGTGTATCGTTCCATTTGCAGCATTATATGCTACTTCCTCAATATTGGTGAACCGTCTTATTGATTCTTTCCATTCTTCTGTTTGTGGATTGTGGTAATATTGTTCTTCTAATAGACTTATCAAATTATCAACTTGTTTGTTAGATAGATAAATCTTTTCTCCAACCCTTGGAACTACAGGTAATTGGATTGGTATAGAAATATTGTTCACACCATCTATAGGAATATGGATGTTTATTTCTATCATAGCCATTTCATGTTTAGTATATTTTTGGAAGGCTTAAATTTAACAACTTCCTTTTCTGGAACTTCTACAGGTTCTCCAGTTGCCGGATTTCTAGCTATCCGAGCTGGCTGAATAATCTTCTTGAAAGTACCAAAATCTTTTATAGAAACATCTTTTTCTCTTAGATTTTGAGATAATTCTTTAAAAAAACTATCAATTATTTCTGCTACTTCTTTTGTTGGTTTATTTGCCTTTTCAGCAACCATTTTGATTAAATCAGTCTTATTCATTTGCATATCAATAATATTTAATTACTTAAATCACTTAAACAAATTTCAGGAATAATTTGGGTATAGTCTTCTGTATCTGGTCTATAATGTATTGATTCAACAATATTGACCTCACAGATAACATCATATACCCATGCTTTAAAATTTCCTTCCA
>NZ_KV804441.1:0-1496 GCF_001811315.1 Bacteroides sp. HMSC067B03
TCATTGAATTTATTAAAATCATTTTTGGCTTCATCTGTTAGATATTTTAATACATTATGATAGGTAAATTCTTCCTGAAACATTATTACATGAGGTGAAATCCGCTCACCTATTCTTGGAAGATGCGGTAAATTCCAATTTGCTTTTACCCTCATTCTAAACAGAAAAGTATTAATTACAAATATTACTTTCATACACCATTTCTCATTTTATAATGCTTACAAGGTTTCTTTCTCGCTGTGATTCGCTTTTGAAGCATACGACAGTACATAGTGAAGTTCGTACAAATTTCATAATGCTTGCACTGGCTACAGTGCTTATCATCAACGACAGGGAAAACAGAGTTGATGAACTCCAACATGGTTTCAGATTCAAAATCTGATTCCATCTGGGATTTCAGGCAATCTTTCTTTGTCAAGCCTGATTCTTCTATTACCTGTTTAGCCAGTTCAGTTTCATTGTGTGAACAAACAAGAAACTGAACGGCAGACCATATTCCATTATTGAATTGCTTTCCCATCACTATTTTCTCTTACTTCATAATGCTTACAAGGTTTCTTTCTCGGTGTGATTCGCTTCCCTAACCAATGACATTGCATAGTACAATTATCATGCTGAATATAGTAATGCTTACACTTACTACAGTTATCTACACCATCTTCCTCAAAGGCATAATCAATAAAATCTAATGTTTTTTGACAGACTAAACCAAAATCTGATTCCAGTTCCAAACAGTTACTTTTAGTCAATCCGGCACAATGAATTAATTTCTTTGCATCATGCTTATTGTCAAATTGCAGAAGTACCCTAACAGAATACCAGATACCTCTGCAAATATCTTTTCTCATTTCAAATTTTCTTTTTTTCATATCATTATCTTAATTTTACTCCTTTACTAAGATTCCTAAGTTCTTTCTCGCTGCTTAATTATAAAGTCATTAGGAGTTATATATCCAACAGACTCCATACGGTCTATTATTTCATGCACATTCATTTCTGAACCGTTAAATTCAAGTATACAAAAAATACTCTTTTCCTGCTTAAAAGTACGATTTAACACAGAACTAGATAATCTGAAAATTTTCTTCTCTACTCCAATCATAAATTAATCCTTTCACATTTCTAATAATTGACTATCAATCTGTAGTTTTCTTCAATGCTTCAAAAGAAGACAAGTAATCATCAACAGCTTTATTTAACGCTGCATATTTATCTTTCCACGTTCTTATTTGCCGTTGTGTTTCAATATACCTATCATTCAAAGTTGCATAATTCTGAATAGCAAATCTAATAGCTTTAGCATCTGTTTTTTCACCAGATAATTTTTTTAGATTTTCTAACTCTGCACAGGCAGCATCGTCTAAGCGTAATGTAAACTCTTTTTTCATAAAAAAATGATTAATGAATTAATACTGAAAAATAGTCCTAACAGTTGGCTACGAAATGGATTTAAGAAGCAATGTTTCATAATTTTGTTTGCTGTTCTTTATACTGGC
>NZ_KV804442.1:0-393 GCF_001811315.1 Bacteroides sp. HMSC067B03
TCGACGACCTGAAGATCAGTTTCTTTGAATTTGTAGAACCGATTGCCCCTGCCATTGAAGTTGTGGGAATCTTTGTAGGCGCGCTTGTCACGCTCGGAACTGTCGCATGGTCTATTTCGCAGATCATGTCACTTGGAATAACAAAGATTGCCGGGGTTTGGATTGCGTCGATGGCTAAAATGGCATTGTCTACAATCGTGGGTAGCCGGCTGATTTCCGTCGCTATCATGGGTATCCCTGTCATCGGCTGGATCGTTGCAATCATAACGGCTGTCATCGCTTTCGTGGCTTTCCTTTATAACAAGTTTGAAGGAGTCCGTGTGTTCCTGTTCGGGCTGTGGGAAGTCCTTAAAACGGGATTTCTTTCCTTTTTCAAGACGATTCATACCATCC
>NZ_KV804443.1:0-1738 GCF_001811315.1 Bacteroides sp. HMSC067B03
TCAACTCCTTGAATTATATGTAAATCAAACAGGTCATATTTGCATTTTCCCACACTTCCATTGGGAAAATTAACTCCCATATTTAAAATTGCGAACTGTTATATCCCTTGTATTAGACAAGAATTTAGAAGTTCCACAAAAAAAGCCGCAGTTGAGCACATTTGTAAGTGTACTCGCTTGCGGCTATTTTTGTTTTTAGTTGGGTAGTAGACTATTTTATTCGTCAAAGTCTCTATAATGGGCTTATTTGACCTTAGTAAGCATCTTTTCCTATACTTCATTTATCGAGTTTTCTAATAAACTAGTTTTAATCGTCACAATCCAAAACAACTGACTTTTGTAATTTTTCGGGATAAATACTTCTAGCTGCTATAAACGGATATTCACTTTCATTGTTTATACACATCTCTATTATCTGTGGCTTTCTTGTCTTTGTACTTATGTTTAAAAATGCTTTTTTAAAATACTCCCAATGTGGTTCTTCTGGAAGTGTTGGAAATCTCATTGGTAAAAGAATATCATTTATATAAACTTCAAACATTAAAGGGGAATATTCCTTAAACCTTACTGCTTTTGCATTATATATATTCCACCAATCAAATATATAAGGAGCACACATTAGAAGCCCGTCACATTCCATTGGATTACCTTTGCTACTAAATTCATATCTATTCGGTGGTACTACTTTTTTTTCTAAACAATACTTATATATACTATTATATACCCTATCTTCTAATGTACCATTGAGATTAAGTAGAAAGGAATCTTCTAAAATGATATACCCACGTGGTATAGCTCTTATTAATCCTAAATTCTCACACCTACTCAATAAGCTTTTAACTTTCTCCCTGCACATCTTTAACTCTTCTGCTATGGACTTTATATTTGCTTTTTCCTTTCTGCAATTGGGAGTATAAATCTTAGTAGTGCCTATGTCACATAAACAAGCAAGACGAATTAAAAAGCCTTTTATCTCGTTCTCAATATCTGTCCTGTATATAAACTGTGGATTTAAAAAGTAGAAGCTTTGTGGTTCATGGAAACAGTATAAATTCTTCTTCCGTTTATCTCCCTCATAAGGTACACCAAGAGCTTTATCAATTTCTTTTTTATCCTCTTCATTATTGGGATTCAAAGTTTTTATGGATAATATTGATTTATATTCTTTCAATTTGCCAATATAGCCCTCAACTGTACTTTCAGATAAATTTAGTTCTTCTTGCATCTTTTTCTCGCCAATAGCGGAAGCACATTCTTTATTGCATTTAGTCCGTATATAATAAAGTAGTAATGCTTCCATATTGGCACTTTTACTTTGAGGAATACGTATCAGGTCTTTGTTTACCGTTATATATTTCATCAGTAGCTATGAAGTCGTGGTTATCAATCAAAACAATCTCCTGTTTTTCTTTTTCTATCTTCCTGTATCGTGAAGTACCAAAAAATATCTTAGCTTCTTTTCTATTCTTAAAAATTATTCCTGTTGGTTTGTGTAGTATCATATATAAAATACGAAAAACGGGGTGTACCCCTATGGATATTAGTATATTTTGTATTAGTATATTATCCTTGAGTATCTGACACTTTGAAAAACGAGAATCTGACACTTCATATAAATCTTAGTTAAATTGCATTTGGGGTATCGAATAGACCGTGATAACTTTTCCCTGTATCTTCCTTTTGCTTTTAATATAGCCATTTGAGCTAGCCCATAAGCCAACTCTAAGCCTGTTATCTG
>NZ_KV804444.1:0-271 GCF_001811315.1 Bacteroides sp. HMSC067B03
TTAGTATGGACAAGAAATATATTCCCAACACTTTTTTCCCGTTACTTCATAGGTAACGGGAAAACCTTTGTCCTGGCTCTCATGAAGCCTTCTTTATGAAAAACTGTATGATTTAGTAATGAAACTTATTTACCCCTGCTTCAAAGAGGAGGCAGAGGGGAGGGAAATCTTTGAATATAATTAGAAGGTTATAAAGGTCTAATAAAAAGAAATCCGCCGTTTTATCGTGTTATTTCTCTTTTTTTAGTAGTTTATCAGAAAAAATATCTTT
>NZ_KV804445.1:0-339 GCF_001811315.1 Bacteroides sp. HMSC067B03
CTGTTATCCGGACAACGGGTGAGAAAGATATTAATGGTCGTTTGAGACTGTCTTATAAGGATCTGGTCGATTTTGCAACGCTCGCAAAGACGTGGAACCTTCCCGTTACCGATGCCCTGTACATGGTGCTTTCCCCCCTGCACATGGGTGACTTGTTGCTGGATAAGGATGCGTCAAAGTACTTCTATGACCGTACTTTCTACCTTGATCCGGCAACCGGAAAACCGAAAGGCTTCATGGGTATCAAGTTCTTTGAGAATAACGACTGCCCGTTCTATAATGCGGAAACAGCCAAGAAGGTGGCGGAAGGCACAAAACCGTCTGCCGAAACGGACTTTC
>NZ_KV804446.1:0-1098 GCF_001811315.1 Bacteroides sp. HMSC067B03
ATCCGAATCAGTATTTGATTCCTTAGTTAAAAATTAGAGTAATTAATGCAATGGCAATTTTTCCCATCGTATGTAGCAGCAGTCCCGATGTAGATCTGACTTTCATCGCTCTTTGAATATTTGTTTTTTCATTCAACCAGTTGAATAATGATTCAATGGGTTGTCTGACTTTTGAGACTGCCGTTGAAAACAAGTCTCTTGCCGCTTTCTCCCTTTTTGTTATTTCAGGTGATTCTCCTTTGATAGCTTTTACAGGAGTAAATAGCTCGAGTTTTTGAGATTCTTTCGTCTCTTTATAGAATGGTATATCCGAATATATTTTATCGGCATATATTTCTCTATTGTTCAGATTTCCCACACATTCTCTTTTGAATACAGTGGAGTCATTTTCATCAGCAGCGGAAAGTATGAGCATTTCAGGAAAAGGTATAGTTCCTTTTCTACGGAAAGCCACTGCATGGAGTTTTAGTCCGAAATAATACATGTTCTTTGTCGAACAATATCCTTTGGAAGTAATCTCAGTGGCGACCTTTCCTACTGTGTTCTTTCCCGCGCAAGTAATGATAGGCATCGAGTCAACTAATGATTTCATACTGTCACAATCTTGAGGTTTGAATGAATGGATTAACTGCCTGACGAGTTCGCTGATTGCTTCCGGCATCAAATTCAATCTATAATTGAATACTTGGTAAGAAGGCAAGTCAGGGAACCATGAAAGCAGGTATTCCTTGGTAAAGGTATGTATATCTTTGATTTTAAAGTATTGCTGATAAGCTCCGCAGAACAGACATACAGTAAGCAGTTCCTCATCGGTAAAGATTGGATGGTGGTTATTACTGAACCTCTGGCAGTAGAACTTGAGTGAAGACTCGTAAACATCCGCAGATATACATATATATTTTTATAAGTTTGAATTCTTTCTCCTTGGGAATCATAATTAGAACAATGAGTGGTTTTATTCTTATAATATACTGATTTTCAAGGAGATTAGAAAACTAACTAATGAGATAGGTAACTAATTAATGAGATAGGTAACTGAATAATAACATTTTAACAAGCGAAAAAGTAGATGATTATCAACTGCTGATTCGCATCATT
>NZ_KV804447.1:0-393 GCF_001811315.1 Bacteroides sp. HMSC067B03
TCGACGACCTGAAGATCAGTTTCTTTGAATTTGTGGAACCTATCGCCCCTGCCATTGAAGTTGTAGGAATCTTTGTAGGCGCGCTTGTCACGCTTGGAACTGTCGTATGGTCTGTTTCGCAGATCATGTCACTTGGAATAACAAAGATTGCCGGGGTTTGGATTGCGTCGATGGCTAAGATGGCATTGTCTACAATCATTAATAGTCGGCTAATTTCCGTCGCTATCATGGGCATCCCTGTCATCGGCTGGATTATTGCAATCATAACGGCTGTCATCGCTTTCGTGGCTTTCCTTTATAATAAGTTTGAAGGAGTCCGTGTGTTCCTGTTCGGATTGTGGGAAGTCCTTAAAACTGGCTTTCTTTCCTTTTTCAAGACGATTCATACCATCC
>NZ_KV804448.1:0-251 GCF_001811315.1 Bacteroides sp. HMSC067B03
AATTTGACTATCGTGTTACGCAAAGCGATACCGCCTTCTGAACCCTTTTTCCCCGATTTGTCAAGCAACTGGATCAGGGAGTTTGTTTCGGCAAATTCAACCCCGAATGTTTTTGCAACACTACCCGTTTGTTTCAATGCTTCCGCAACCTCCCTGATTTCGGCAGAACCTTCGACAGTTCCTGCCGCCATGATGTTCATATAATCCGTCATAGTTTGTGCGGCTTTCATCGGATCATCAAGGGAAACCTT
>NZ_KV804449.1:0-589 GCF_001811315.1 Bacteroides sp. HMSC067B03
TTTGGGTAGTACCTACGGGACAGATTGACAACTCTGTTTTAGTCGCCTATGGCGAAGTCTCGACATTCGCGGGCGCACTCTTCGGAGTTGATTACAGGTATAAATGCAAGTATAAGAAATACATTCAAGGAGAAGACGAAACAGAAAATAAGGAGGAAAAGAAAGATGAATAAACCTACATACATTATCATCCATTGTTCCGCAACACGTGAGGACAAGGATTTCACAGAGAAGCAAATTAATGATTCACACGTAGCCCGCGGCTTCGGTAAATGGGGATACCACTATTATATCCGGAAAGACGGTCGCGTGATCCCCATGCGGGCGGAAAACGAAGTCGGAGCACATGACAACTTTATCGTTCCCGGTACGAATACCAGTTATAACCGATGTTCAATCGGTATCTGCTATGAGGGGGGACTGGATAAAAACGGTAAGGCAAAGGATACCCGGACAGACGCACAGAAGAAAGCCATGCGCGAGCTCGTTCAGGACATCTGTCATCGCCACGACATTATTGATATCCTCGGACATCGCGATACCAGCCCGGACAAAAACGGGAACGGCATCGTCGAAAAATGCGAGTGGA
>NZ_KV804450.1:0-1212 GCF_001811315.1 Bacteroides sp. HMSC067B03
ACAATTCCTTCAACTGGGAAAAACGGATCGTATTGCGATAAGTATGGAATAAAACGGAACCTAAAACACTGGATACAACTGAAATTGCCAGAATATAAAATAACGCGGTAATTTCCTTGGGAGTTTCCGTAAGATAATGAATGCCGATAAACGACACCCAGGTACAAACCAAAGCTATGAATGTATCAATTCCCAATACAATCCAATAACTAAAGTAATTTTTCTGCAAATATTGAACTAAACGGTCAAATGCGTGTTTCATAATTTAATACCCCAATAAATTATAAAGTCTTTTATAGATTTTATAAAACATAATTCATAGACTTACTATGACAATAGTTTATCGTAGATTGTGTGTAACTGAATTTGCAATGGTGAAGGCAATTGGTTTTTCATAATCTTTTGCGAACGCCTCAGAACAGTTCTTTTCTTTGCCTCATCCTCCGAATTGGCATAGATAGACACACTAAATCCCATCAGAAGAGACAGACACAAAGCAGCTTCCTGCTCGGCTGTCGTACCGTGACAAGGATACAGATCATTGATCTGTTCATGAATTTCTTTGTTCAGTCGTGCAATATCATCAATATATACACACTCCATACTATGACTTTTATGGAGCAGAGCATGAACAGTATTTTGAAGTTTATCGATTTTCTCTTGTAGACTGGAACCCGTCATCACCCACTTAGTTTTTTTCGCCAACAGGCTCAACATAACCAATCGGCATGTCTACGCAGGCGCAACCAAGCATGTTCAGTCGAACAGCAATCTTACTTTTACCATCTACATTGACAAGCTCACCCACAAGCCCCTGCAGAGGTCCTTTAATTACTTGAACTTTCTCACCACGTGCCAAAGGAGAGCTATTCATACAGACTGTTTCATCCGAATAATCAAGCATGAAGCGGAAACGGGCCATCTGGTCGTCAGGAATAACAGCAGGACTGCTCTCACCGCGCATCACCATATAGCGGCTCACTGTTGTAAAATTCAGGACTTCCATACGTTCCCTCGGATCAGCGTGCACAAACACCATCATTGGAAGCAGTACGGATTCAACTAATTTACGGCGGTCACTCCATTGATGTATTTCTTTCTGAACAGGCACAAAATTTTCAATCCCAACCTTGTTCAAATACTCCGAAACCTTCTTTTCATGATGCATACGGACCAATGCTACATACCAGCGTTTTGAGTGTGCTACGCCTT
>NZ_KV804450.1:1312-1603 GCF_001811315.1 Bacteroides sp. HMSC067B03
CGTTACTTCTTAGGTAACGGAAAAGTATACTTCAATACAGTTCGGGAGAAAAAAGTCGGAAAACATCGGCAAATGGAGGTGTGAGAGTATCTCAGCTTTAGAGAAAGCTGAGATTCTTAGGAAAATTGGGCATATAAGTTCCTAAACATGAAAATAAGCCTTTTTCATGTTTAGATACATTTTTTTCTAATTTCAGGGTTAAATCGAAAAAAAGTAGGTTTTTATTTGTTTAATACATGTATTTTTGTCTATCTTTGCGTCAAATTTAAATCCGTTACCTAAGAAGTAACG
>NZ_KV804450.1:1703-71484 GCF_001811315.1 Bacteroides sp. HMSC067B03
TCCGTTACCTAAGAAGTAACGCACAAGTATAACCTATGATTATCAACACTTTGACTATTTACAAGCGTCCCAAAGGACAAGTCTTTACGTAATGTAAATTCATCCGATTCACCTCCGTACGCTCTTTCAACTCAAAACCTTTCAGATAAATTTGCGTCGTCTTTATAGACTTATGCCCCAAAGATTCGCTGATCATTTCAATTGGAACTCCACGATATTTTGCAGTAGTTGCCCAAGAATGGCGGATCGTGTAAGAAGTTACCGGTGAAGCCAACCGCAAAGCTCTTGCCAAACTCTTCAAATGATTATTAAACCGACGTAGTGCAGATTGATACTCACGATAAGCACGTTCATCCTTACGTTTCTTATTGCCGGAGAGAATACCGAAAAGATAGTCAGGACAACCCGGACGCGACGGCTGGGAATTACGGAGCTGATTCATAACCTCCTTGGCGGTATCCAAAACTTCCACACTCATCGGAGTTCTGGTTTTGATGCGATTATATCGCAGTACATTACAGTCCAAGGCTGACTTCTCCAAATGGGCCAGATCGGCAAAAGACATTCCACAGAATTGAAACATCAGAGCAGCAATAGACTGTGTACGCCGCAAAGACTCCGACTTGGGATCTTCGTAAAGAAGCCGGCGGAGTTCACTCATCGGAAGAGCTTTCTTCTGGCGGATATCCACTCCCGTATATACATCACGAAACAAACCATGAATATAGGGCGCACTACCCGACTCTACTCCACGATTATAGATGCTGCGAAGCATACGCATATAAGTAGACACCGTATTCGGCTTCAAGCCCGAATCATAAAGATGCTCTCCGTAACGACGCAGCCGGTCACGAGTGACTTGCCTGAAAGATACGCTGGTATTACCACAAAACTTATTGAAAGAGAAAAGAGCATTTTGATAGACATGTGCCGTAGAAAAACGACCTTCTTTTCGTAAAAGGCCAATGTATAGTTCCCCACATCGGCTAAATCCATTTTTATTCATTTGCATCACTAGTTATTTTATATACAATTATAGGGCGAAAATTTGGAATTACCATCTCAACGCCTTTATTTCTTAATTTTATTTAATTTAAGCGTTATGACAACAACTAAGAAAAGCCTGAAAAATGCGGTGGGCACGCAACAAAAGAAAAACATTGAAACTGATTATCAGGATGATGACGAAATCATCGACATCAATGAAGTGAGAAGAAGAAAAGGAATTACAGGTGAGAAAAAATTCTTTTTTATAGCCTGCCTTCGCTCTTTTTACGAAGATGAGGAGTTTCGTTTCTCTGTAAAATCTTTAACAGGCCTGGCCAGTTACATTGCCGGCTGGAGAATATTTTACGTAAATACGCATCACGGGTATAGATTAATGAAATACAGCAGTATACTCAGTGAAATACATGGTTTAAGCAAAAAGACAAGAGAAATCGCAAATCGCGAAAAAGAAGAGAAAAAACATTATAAGTCTAAGTATTACAGCAAAAAACAGTAAGAATAATTGGAGCGAAAAAAAACAACTCATAATTTTGCCCCCGTTTTTAAAACGAAGAAAAGAACGAACTATCCGATAGAAATTATAGTGTCACTATAATGACAAGATAGTGTCACTATAGATACAGGATGGTGTAAGCATCATCATACGATAGTGTAAGCATCTCACAGATAGTCCGCCTTTTCTTCAAACATAATAACACTTAATAGTAATCAAAATTAGAATGAAATGACTAAAGAAAAACGGCTAGCAGCCACAAAAGAAACGAAAGAACAAAAAGATCGATTGACAGAAGTATGGAAAAGACGTATCGTATCAGAGAAAGGTTATTCGGAAACAATTGCAGAACGAATAGCCGAAAAAGTGAAGTCGCTGGCAGATCATATGCAATATGGACATGCTATCATTGCGTATTACAGACAGAACGGCAACTTTCAACTGGTTACAGGAACTCTCATTTCTTACAACCGAGACTTTCACCACTCTTATGACATGACACAGGTACACAGTACTTTCATTTTCTGGTGCATGGAAGAGAAAGGATGGAGAACCTTTCAGATTGAGAATTTTCTGGATTGGAAACCTATTGTATAAACTTAAAACAAACCATTAGACGACATGAGTACAACGTATCTTAGCGTAGACTATTTCCCGCTTACCGTAAACTTTTTCGACAGAGATGCAATTGAACTGGCTGAAGCCAAATATGGTATCAGAGTGGACGGAGCCGTATGCAAACTTCTATGCAAAATATTCAAAGAAGGATATTATATTCCATGGGGTGAGGAACAATCTTTGATCTTTGCCCGTAAACTGGGAGGAGAACTCAGTGGAAAAGAGATGGACGGAATTATTCAGATTTTGCTTGACAAAGGATTCTTTGACAAAGAAAGCTATGAAAAGTTTCAGATATTGACTTCTGTCAAAATCCAGCGCATCTGGATAGATGCCACCTGCCGCAGAAAAAGAAAATTAGAGGATTTGCCTTACTTGCTGATCAATGACACCAGAAAACAGGAAAAGGAAAGTAATGCAGAAAATGCAGACAATGCGTCGGCACAAAGTGAATTGAAACCGGAAAATGAAAACATTTCACCCGAAATTGCAGACATTTCCGGACAAAGTAAAGGAGAGCAGAGTAAAGCAGGGGAAGAAGAAGACAATACGGCTCCGCCTTCGATTGAAATCCCCGGTTATGCTTATAACAAAAGCACGCACAACGTGAAAGGACTTTTAGACAGCCTGGCACAGCATGGAGTGACAAACAAGAAGGAAGTTACAGCTATTCTCAAACTGTCGGATTACGGAAAGAAGGGAACACAGATATGGATCACATTGTCTACCACCAAATGGGGGAAGATTGATAATCCGGGAAGGTATATCATTTCGACGTTGAGGACATAGGGATAAAAATCAGGCACGGATTACGCAGATTAACACGGTTTTCAGTTACTTAATTCTTAAAACCGTGAAATCCGCGTAATCCGTGCCTGAATAGAATATTACCAATTATAGTTGATACCAAAACTCAGTAATTCCTTCAACTGAAAGAAACTGCCATTTTCAACGGTTGGTTTTGAGCTGTCGTCGAAACGGGCATGTATGTAAAGTTTAGTAGAAAGATAACGGTTCAAAACAAAGTTGAACGTGTTCTCCCACTCTACACGTACCCATTCGTAGTTGGTCAGATAGTTCAGACGGGAGTCCAGTGAAATAGCCGAAATGATTTTCCAGTTGAACGTTGACTGCAACTGAGAACCAAAGTCATTTTTAGAGCATTTGCCTTTCTCCAGACCGAATTTGGTTTCGTTTACTTCCGCGTTATCAATGTATCGCAAGTTATAGGTCAGTGGACCGATAAAAACTGAAAGATTGAATTTCTTCTTATTCAGTTTGTAGTCCATACCGATACTGACTGCCAAATCTGCCGGAGACAGGAATGCGGAAACAAGTTCTTCGCTGTTGGCTTTGTAGCCGTGACAGAACTGGGTCTTAAACTCAGAAGAAATAGTATAATACCAGTTTTTCAACGCCCGCAATCCTAACTTATTGTAAAGACGGAACTGGTCGGTATTGATCAGATAATCATGAAATTTATCCGACGGAGTAGACGTCATGCCCAATTTTGCCTCCAACTGATTTTCGAAAAGGACTTTCTCATTATCATTGTAATTGGCATAAAGCTGCAAGGTAGCCAGACCGGCGAAGTTGCTTTCACCTCCTTTGTACCAGTTGTCCGAAAGGTGGTTCTGGCTGATCTGCAAAGAACCGTTACCTCCGGTAACCCACCAGTTGGGGCGATTGATCTTCATACTTGCCTTCCCCACATTGTTGCTCATTTCTTCCGGCTGGAAAAGATGGATGACAGTTGCCTTCGGAGAAATCTTCGGTTTCACGTCACGGCGGAAGACGTCACGGCTCATGATCCGGTTTTCAGTAGTGACAACCAGTTCCGGATGATTGAGATAAAGATCCATCAATGCTTTATTGACCGACTCATTGGCACGTGCAGACCTTGTGTATGCCAAAGTATCATATGGAAGAAGTTCCGCTGTCAACCTGGACAGTTGATCAGGCAGAGAATCAAATCGCACCGGTTTCCAGTCCACTTTCGAATACTGCGCCATCGGAGCATAATAATAGGCCAGCGGAGTAAACAGACGAAAATAATTGGGATCGGACGGAATGTAACGCGGCGGTACAGACGGGTCATTCAGATAGTCCAACTGGCCGATATACTTATTATATAAGATAGATACGGTATCCAGTTTAGGAATTTCGCCGGACATATTCAATTTAAGCATTAAATACTTCTGAAGTTCTGACGAAAGTGTGTCTGCCTTCACAATCCTCGCTTCAGCCACTACTGTAGAAGGTTGGGTGGTGGTCTGTGCTGAAAGCGATAAAGATAAAGTTGAAGTAAAAACTACGAATGATAATAACTCTCTTCTCATAATATTCCTAATTTGGTGCAAATCTACATTATTTTGTTTAGAAAACATAGTATTCCTTCAAAATTGCATTTTTTAATAAAATTGTAGAGGGGAAAGTCTGCATTCTTCCTCTTTTTTTTATAATTTTGCGCTTTTTAAGTTCGTAAGAAACTACTAAAGTAAAAATAATTAAAACAGTTATAGCTGTGGGAGAAACAAAGTATATTTTCGTCACCGGTGGTGTTGCCTCTTCTTTAGGAAAAGGGATCATCTCATCGTCCATCGGTAAATTGCTGCAAGCAAGAGGTTATAATGTAACCATCCAAAAGTTTGACCCGTACATCAACATCGACCCGGGAACTTTGAACCCGTATGAGCATGGAGAATGCTATGTTACCGTAGACGGACATGAAGCCGATCTCGACTTGGGACATTACGAACGTTTCCTGGGTATACAGACAACGAAGGCCAATAACATCACTACGGGACGTATCTACAAAAGTGTTATTGACAAAGAACGCCGCGGAGATTATCTGGGTAAGACTATTCAGGTGATTCCTCATATCACGGACGAAATCAAACGGAACGTGAAATTGCTCGGTAACAAATACAAATTCGATTTTGTAATTACCGAAATCGGTGGTACGGTAGGTGATATCGAATCACTCCCCTATCTCGAAAGTATCCGCCAGTTGAAATGGGAATTGGGCAAGAACGCTTTATGTGTACACTTGACCTATGTTCCCTATCTTGCCGCTGCCGGAGAGCTGAAAACGAAACCGACACAGCACTCTGTCAAGGAACTCCAGAGCGTAGGTATCCAGCCGGACGTATTGGTGCTCCGTGCCGAACACCCGCTGAGCGATGGACTTCGCAAGAAAGTGGCTCAATTCTGCAATGTGGACGATAAGGCTGTCGTACAGTCTATCGACGCAGAAACAATCTATGAAGTACCTCTTCTGATGCAGGCACAGGGACTGGACAGCACGATTCTCGAAAAGATGGGGCTGCCGGTAGGAGAAACTCCGGGACTCGGTCCGTGGCGTAAATTCCTGGAACGCCGTCATGCTGCTGAAACGAAAGAACCTATTAATATCGCACTGGTAGGAAAATATGACTTGCAGGATGCTTACAAGTCTATTCGCGAAGCATTGTCACAGGCAGGTACTTACAACGACCGCAAAGTGGAAGTTCACTTTGTAAACAGTGAAAAGCTGACAGATGAAAACGTAGCCGAAGCACTGAAAGGCATGGCAGGCGTAATGATTGGCCCGGGATTCGGTCAACGTGGCATCGACGGCAAGTTTGTTGCCATCAAATACACACGTACACATGATATTCCGACCTTCGGTATCTGTCTGGGTATGCAATGTATCGCTATCGAATTTGCCCGCAACGTGCTGGGATATGCCGATGCCGACTCACGTGAAATGGATGAAAAGACTCCGCACAACGTGATCGACATCATGGAAGAACAGAAAGCGATTACGAATATGGGTGGTACAATGCGTCTGGGCGCTTACGAATGTGTACTTCAGAAAGGCTCGAAAGCATTTCAGGCTTATGGCGAAGAACATATCCAGGAACGTCACCGCCACCGCTATGAGTTCAACAATGACTATAAGGCCCGATACGAAGCTGCCGGCATGAAATGCGTGGGTATCAACCCCGAATCGGATCTGGTAGAAATCGTGGAAATTCCGGCATTGAAATGGTTTATCGGTACACAGTTCCATCCGGAATACAGCAGTACGGTATTGAACCCGCACCCGTTGTTTGTGGCTTTCGTGAAGGCAGCCATCGAGAACGAGAAGAATTGATAATTGACAGTTGACAATTGACAATTTATTATTCAAAAATTTATAATTCATAATTAATAGGAATGGATAAAAACACCATTACAGGTCTCGTTTTAATAGGTATATTATTGGTAGGATTCAGTTTTCTGAGCCGTCCGAGCGAGGAACAGATAGCTGCACAGAAGAAATACTACGATTCTATTGCCGTGGTGCAACAGCAGCAGGAAGCGCTGAAAGCAAAAACAGAAGCCGCACTCGCCAACGAAAACAAAAGCGCAGCGGTTGCAGCAGATTCCTCTGCCCTGTTCTTCAACGCGATGCATGGAACCGACTCTAAAGTCAGCATCCAGAACGACGTAGCGGAAATAACTTTCACTACGAAAGGCGGACGGGTTTATTCGGCAATGCTGAAAGAATACAAAGGACAGGACAAGACAACTCCTGTCGTACTGTTCGACGGCGATGACGCTACCATGAGTTTCAACTTCTACAACAAGCAAGGAGCCATCCAGACGAAGGATTATTACTTCGAGGCTGTCAACAAGACAGACAGCAGCGTCACCATGCGCCTGGCTGCGGACAATGCCAGCTACATAGATTTTATCTATACGCTGAAACCCAACAGCTACCTGATGAACTTTGAAATCAAAGCTACAGGTATGGAAGGCAAACTGGCCAGTACGGAATATGTAGACATCGACTGGACACAGCGCGCACGCCAGCTCGAAAAGGGATTCACTTACGAAAACCGCCTTTCAGAGCTGACTTATAAAGTAAAAGGTGACAATGTAGATAACCTGTCGGCAGCCAAGGATGACGAAAAGGAGCTGGGTAATACAGCGATCGACTGGGTTGCATTCAAAAACCAGTTCTTCTCTTCTGTATTCATCGCAGATCAGGATTTCAACAAGGTTTCCGTGAAGTCAAGAATGGAACAGCAAGGAAGCGGATACATCAAAGATTACTCTGCCGAAATGAGTACTTTCTTTGATCCGAGCGGCAAACAACCGACGGAAATGTATTTCTACTTTGGCCCGAACCACTATAAGACACTGAAGGCACTGGACAAAGGACGTGCAGAGAAATGGGAACTGAACAGACTGGTCTATCTGGGCTGGCCGCTGATTCGCTGGATCAACCAGTTTATCACGATCAACGTATTCGACTGGCTGTCAGGCTGGGGCTTGAGCATGGGTATCGTACTGTTGATTCTGACGATTATGGTGAAGGTGCTGGTTTACCCTGCTACCTGGAAAACATACATGTCTTCTGCCAAGATGCGTGTACTGAAACCGAAAATCGACGAGATCAACAAGAAATATCCGAAGCAGGAAGATGCGATGAAGAAACAACAGGAGGTGATGAGCCTTTACAGCCAGTACGGTGTAAGCCCGATGGGCGGCTGTCTGCCGATGTTGTTGCAGTTCCCGATTTTGATGGCATTGTTCATGTTTGTACCGAGCGCTATCGAATTGCGTCAGCAGAGTTTCTTGTGGGCGGATGACTTGTCTACTTACGACGCGTTCATCACGTTCCCGTTCCATATTCCGTTCCTGGGCAACCATCTCAGCTTGTTCTGCCTGCTGATGACGGTAACCAACATCCTGAACACCAAATATACGATGACAATGCAGGATACAGGAGCGCAACCGCAAATGGCGGCGATGAAATGGATGATGTATCTGATGCCGATCATGTTCTTGTTCGTACTGAACGATTATCCGTCGGGATTGAACTATTACTATTTCGTGTCAACACTGATTAGTGTAGGAACCATGATTTTGTTGCGTAAGACTACGGACGAAACAAAATTGCTGGCTATTCTGGAAGCTAAGAAGAAAGACCCGAAACAAATGAAAAAGACCGGATTTGCTGCACGACTGGAAGCTATGCAAAAGCAACAGGAATTATTACAGCAGCAAAAACAGAATAAACGATAAGAAATTATCGGAAAATATATTCTGAGAAAGCCGGGCAACCGAATGGGGTTTGTCCGGCTTTCTTTCTCTAAAAAACAAACTTAATATGAAGACAAAATATACTTATAAACAAATCTGGACGATCGCCTACCCTATTCTGATCAGTCTGATCATGGAGCAAATGATCGGTATGACGGATACCGCATTCCTCGGACGCGTCGGGGAAATAGAATTAGGGGCATCTGCCATCGCAGGTGTATATTATCTGGCTATCTTCATGATGGCCTTCGGATTCAGTATCGGAGCACAAATCCTGATTGCCCGTCGTAACGGAGAAGGGAACTACAAGGAAATCGGGCCGATTTTCTATCAGGGCGTCTATTTTCTTCTGGCTATTGCCGCAGTCTTATTTACACTTTCGATTGTCTTTTCACCGCTTATCCTGAAAAATATCATTTCGTCCCACCACATTTATGATGCAGCCGAAAGCTATATCCACTGGCGGGTTTACGGGTTCTTCTTCTCCTTTGTCGGAGTGATGTTCCGTGCTTTCTTTGTCGGCACGACACAGACTAAGACACTGACGCTGAACTCCGTCGTAATGGTATTGTCGAATGTGGTATTCAACTACATCCTGATTTTCGGTAAATTCGGTTTCCCGCAGTTGGGTATCGCCGGTGCAGCTATCGGTTCTTCACTGGCCGAATTAGTTTCCGCCATCTTCTTTATCATTTATACATGGAAACGGATCGACTGCAAGAAGTATGCGCTGAATATTCTGCCTAAATTCCAGAGCCGGACTCTCAAGCGGATTCTCAACGTTTCCGTATGGACAATGATTCAGAATTTCGTATCTCTGTCCACTTGGTTTATGTTCTTCCTGTTTGTAGAGCATTTGGGAGAGCGTTCGCTGGCTATCGCCAACATCATCCGGAATGTATCGGGAATTCCATTCATGGTGGCCATGGCTTTTGCCGCTACGTGCGGTTCACTGGTCAGCAACCTGATTGGTGCGGGAGAGAAAAACTGTGTACGGGGAACGATCAACCAGCATATCCGCATCGGATATGTGTTCGTACTGCCTATATTGGTGTTCTTCTGCTTGTTCCCGGACCTGATTTTGCGCATTTACACGGACATGCCCGATTTAAGGGCAGCCTCCATACCTTCGCTATGGGTGCTTTGTTCAGCCTATCTGTTATTGGTGCCGGCCAACGTTTATTTCCAGTCAGTATCGGGAACAGGAAATACCCGCACGGCACTGGCCATGGAACTCTGTGTACTGGCAATTTATGTAGCTTACGCCACATACTTTATTCTTTACTTGAAAATGGATATCGCATTCGCCTGGACAACGGAACATGTATATGGTATTTTTATCCTTCTCTTCTGCTACTGGTATATGAAGAAAGGAAACTGGCAGAAAAAGAAGATTTAAATTCTTTTTTCATTATCTTCGCAAGAAAATAAACATTTTATAAAATATGAGACAAGCAAATCTATTTATGATGTCGGCAGCAATGTTGTTAGCTGCCTGCGGCGGAACAAAAGACGCAGGCAAAACGGATCAGGTGCTTATCGAAAAATCCGATATTAAGATCGAAGGGAAGCGCATGACGCCTGAAGCTCTTTGGGCAATGGGACGTATCGGAGGATTGGCGGTATCGCCCGACGGAAAGAAAATTGCGTATACGGTAGCATACTACAGTGTACCGGAAAACAAGAGTAATCGCGAAGTTTTCGTCATGAACGCGGACGGCAGCGACAACCGGCAGATCACCCGCACTCCTTATCAGGAAAATGAAGTGACCTGGATCAAAGGAGGAACGAAGCTGGCTTTCCTGAGCAACGACAACGGAAGCAGCCAGTTGTATGAGATGAACCCGGACGGTAGCGGTCGCAAACAACTGACCAACTACGACGGAGACATTGAAGGTTATTCAATCTCACCGGACGGCAAGAAACTACTGTTTATATCGCAAGTGAAAACCAAAGAAAGTACTGCCGACAAGCATCCGGATCTGCCGAAAGCTACCGGTATTATCATCACCGATCTGATGTATAAACACTGGGATGAGTGGGTGACCACTGCACCACATCCTTTTGTGGCCGATTTTGACGGCAACGGTATTTCCAATATCGTAGATATACTGGAAGGAGAACCATACGAAAGTCCGATGAAGCCTTGGGGCGGTATTGAACAACTGGCATGGAATGTGACTTCGGACAAAGTGGCTTATACCTGTCGTAAAAAAACGGGGCTGGAATATGCGATTTCTACCAATTCGGATATTTATGTGTATGATCTGAATACAAAGAAAACGGATAATATCACCGAAGAAAACAAGGGATATGACACCAACCCGCAATATTCTCCGGATGGCAAGTATATTGCATGGCAAAGCATGGAGCGTGACGGTTACGAAGCTGATCTGAACCGCTTGTTTATCATGAATCTGGAAACCGGTGAGAAACGTTTTGTCAGCAAGGCATTTGAGTCTAATGTAGATGCGTTTATCTGGGGAAATGATGCCAAGACAATCTATTTTACAGGTGTGTGGCATGGAGAAACTCAGATTTACTCTCTTGACCTGACAAATGACTCTGTGAAAGCGATCACTTCGGGAATGTATGATTACGAAGGGGTAGCGCTCTTTGGCGACAAACTAATTGCCAAACGTCATTCTATGAGCATGGGCGACGAAATCTATGCCGTAGCACTGGATGGTTCTGCTACTCAATTGACGCAGGAGAATAAGCAGATCTATGATCAGTTGGAAATGGGCAAGGTAGAAGGTCGCTGGATGAAAACGACGGATGGCAAGGATATGCTGACATGGGTAATCTATCCTCCCCAGTTCGATCCGAATAAGAAATATCCGACACTATTGTTCTGCGAAGGTGGCCCTCAGAGTCCGGTAAGCCAGTTCTGGTCTTATCGTTGGAATTTCCAGATTATGGCTGCCAACGACTATATCATTGTAGCCCCGAACCGTCGCGGACTGCCGGGATTCGGAGTGGAATGGAATGAACAGATTAGCGGTGATTATGGCGGTCAGTGTATGAAAGACTACTTCACTGCTATCGATGAGATGGCTAAAGAATCGTATGTAGATAAAGACCGTCTGGGATGTGTTGGCGCTAGTTTCGGAGGATTCTCCGTATATTGGTTAGCCGGTCATCATGACAAACGCTTCAAAGCCTTTATCGCTCACGACGGAATCTTCAATATGGAAATGCAATATCTGGAAACAGAAGAAAAATGGTTTGCCAACTGGGATATGGGTGGCGCATACTGGGAAAAACAAAATCCGGTAGCACAGCGCACTTTCGCCAACTCCCCTCACCTATTCGTAGATAAATGGGATACTCCGATTCTCTGTATTCATGGAGAGAAAGATTTCCGTATTCTGGCTAATCAGGCTATGGCTGCATTTGATGCCGCTGTAATGCGTGGTGTACCTGCCGAGTTACTGATTTATCCGGACGAGAACCATTGGGTACTGAAACCGCAGAATGGTGTCTTGTGGCAACGCACTTTCTTTGAGTGGCTGGATAAATGGCTGAAATCAAACAAGCAATAGTTTAAACAAAGATCATTCTAAAAATGATCATTAAATAAAATGTCCTATATGCAGCTTTCATTAGTCAGCATATAGGACATTCTTATTGTAACTATTATCTGAAATTATTCTATCTCATAATTTACATAATTTACAGACGACTTATCAGTAACATCAGACAAAGTCTTACGTAAACTATTAAACTGTATCCCTGTCCATTTACCTTTCAATGGATATTTTTTATCAGTATTTAAATCTCTTAGAGTTATATAAAAAGTTAATGTACATTTATATCCGCAGTCATGCCTCGTTATTTCATAAATAGAATAGGGTGGAACTGTATAGCTGATACGTTCAACGGAACGGTCTCCATTTTCTACAGCTTGTTGACGTCCAAAAATCAATGGAGTTTCTACTCCACCACTATAAAAAAGTTTTCCTTTGGTATCTACGATAGGTACACTAATCTTTAAATCCTCCAAGTTTTCAACTTTATTTGGCAATACGCCATCCGTTAATACAAATAAAGAATAATCCTTATACCTTTCTTCCGATTTATACTCCATTGGAAGAGGTGTGCTCTTATTATTCTCAACATGTTGTAGTACTTGCACCTCTCCTTCTATCCACTCTACCACATCCGTTTCCTCCTGCACAAACTTATAGGAAACGACCTCTAATATCGCCGGAGCATTGGATGGAGAAGAAGACACTTCATCCGAATCACTACTACAAGCTGCGAGTGCAGCGCAGATACCTGCAAGAAAGAACATTTTTGTTTTCATAACGCTTAGTTTTAGTTGTGTTACAATAGTTTAGTTTAGGGCAAATGTATAATATTTATATCACTTGTCAAAGTTTTACCGATAAAAAATAAAAAAAGGGAGAATTAATCTCCCTCCCAAATATTTTCAATTTCTACTATATACATCTTATGGAAACCTCCATGAGCACCGCCATACCATTTTTCTATAGATTCCTTATCGAGGAAGCAATCCGGTTTAATATTGTCCGCATAAAGTTTTTTGCATTCCAAAATCAGGCGGGCTTGTTCAAAAAACACATTGCCCTGTTCTGTAAATACAGGTTTCAGTCCGGTTGCTTTCACTTTGTCCATATCACGACCGGATTTTGAGCCACAAATTGCATGGACCTTTTTGTTGGCTTCTCCCAAAAAGGAAAGCGTCAGATAATCACTTTTCTCTATAAACTCGTATGTATATCGTTCGGGACGAATAAAAACAAAAGCAACAGGCTTATTCCAAAGCCACCCAATACCACCCCAACTGGCTGTCATTGTATTGAATTTCTCTTTTGTACCGGCAGTAACCAACATCCATTCTTTACCAATCGCCTCAAAGAAATTTTCTTTCAGGTCTTTTACTTCTAACTTCTTCATCTCTTTAGTTCGTTTTATAATTACTTTCTTTTACTCAGTTTTACGATTTCTCCCAGATAAGGGATTTCCACACGGATCTTTCTTTTTTTTGCTTCTGCTGCAAATACTTTAGGCGGATCATGCAAAGGTTCGTCTGATAAATCAAATGTACCATAATGCATCGGAATGGTAATTCCTGCCCGCATCTCTTCGGAGGCAGTCAGTGATTCATAAGGAGAGATATGATTGGGACGCATGAACCAGCGGGGTTTATACGCGCCGATACCCAGCAAAGCATAATCCGGAGCTCCGAACAGTTCCGGGATTTCCCGGAAATGGCTAGAATATCCTGTATCTCCACTATAATAAAGAGAGACACCATGTCCCTGCAACATGAAAGCGCCCCACAACCGCTGCCCTCCGTCACGCACGGAACGTTTGCTCCAGTGCTGTGCCGGCAAAAACGTTATTTTCAGTTCTTCATCTTCCAGTTGCTGATACCAGCCGGCCTCAATCACCTTCATTTCCGGAAACCAACTTTGTATCAATTCTCCGGTTCCCAACCCACAAAACAGTTTCATTTGCGGATTGTTATTCAGCAGACGGGTTATGCTCTGTTTATCCAGATGGTCAAAATGATCATGACTAATGAGCAGGTAATCAATTCCTGTAAAAATGTCGGGATTGGCAGGAAATTCACTTTGTCTCTTCACAAAAGGGATGCTCCCGAAAACCGGATCGAACATGATTCTTTTACCTGCCAGCTGAAGAAAAAAGGAATTATGCCCCAACCATATTAAAGAATCTCCCACCACAACATCCAGCGAACGAAGATAGCAGACTTTGGGGTCCCACTTCACTGTCTTCTTTTCTTTCCGCTGAGGATTGGGAGACAGACGCCATTTCAGCACACTTCCCATACCGGGGCGGAAACGGTGTTGCCTGTTAAAAAAACGTCCGCGCACCATCGGATTTCCTCTCCAATAAGGATTGACGGTAGCCAAACGTTCGTTTCGCCTGAAACATATATGTTCACCCATTTTCTTTATCTATTGAATAAGCTATTACAAACTTAATTAAAAATCTCGATTTAGAAAGAAAGACAAACAAAAAATGTACCCCGGACACACTATCGGGGTACATTTCTCAGAAAAAGAATAAATATTATTCTTTTTTAATAGAACAATCTTACATTAAAAGCAGTGCAGGCCATACAACGGCAACTGCCATCCGAGAGCTGACAAATTAATAATTACGATGACAAGCCCCAGTACCCACAGGATAAACAGAGACCATTTCAGACCGGTTCCCATCGGTGACCAATGGAACAACTGACGAAAAATGGTATACAGGAAGGCTCCTAACGGAATAGCTATCAAGGCAATTCCTGAGATGGTACCCAGCAATGTCATTATAGGAGATACGGTGGCTATAGGAGCCCAGTCGATAGCCGGAAGCATCTCATAAAGTATAGCTCCTCCGCCAATGAGTGCAGCAATCACCACAAACACCAACGCCACTATCAACACCGCTAGCACGAACAATATCGGGCAGCAAATAATGATAAGGGCAATCAGGAATATCTTGAGAATAATGGCAGCTATCGTCACAAATACATCGCCTACTTTCTGTAGAAAGGTGCGTGGCTTATCTGAGTTCACAAAGTTATTCACTCCGTCGGCAACCCGTTCAAAACCGTCTGTCACCGTTTTACCTATATTCTCAATGGTCACCGCTTCCCCACGCATGCTCAGTTTTTCGGCTGCCGTACGTGCTTCGGGAATGATAATCCATCCTATAATATAAAGAATAATCATCGGACAATAAGGAACGAACAACAAGACAATCATCAAGATGCGTACCAGCGTTATATCCCAGTCAAAATAAGCGGCCAGCCCCGAAGCTACACCTCCCAGCAGTTTATTATCCGGATCACGGAACAAGCGACGGGTAGTGGCAGTCCGTGTATATCCCTGACCGGCAGAAGCAGCCTGCTCCTTTTTACGAGGTTCGGATTCGTCGTCAGATACACCAAAGTCCTCCGGCTTGCCTACCCGGGCTATGATTTCCTCTACATCGGCAAGGGTAATGACTTGCTTCCCTGCAGACACTTTCTCGGCAAACAACTCGGCAATACGAATCTCGATATCATTCACAATCTCTTCCGCTCCCTCCTGTTTGCGAAAATAATGTTTCAGGTTGGCCAGATAGTTGTCCAACAGACGGTAGGCATCATCATCTATATGATAGACAGTTCCTCCTAAATTTACAGTCAATGTTTTTTTCATTATTATTTCTTCTTTATCGAATTATCTACTAGCAATATGATTCACTGTTTCATTCAGCTCCTTCCAGGACAGCTCAAGCTCGCCTAAAAAGGCTTCTCCTTTTTCTGTAAGCTTATAGTACTTACGAGGTGGACCTTGCGTGGATTCTACCCATTCATAACTCAACAAATCGTCATTCTTCAAACGTGTCAGCAATGGATATAAGGTACCCTCCACCACAATCAGCTGCGCCTCTTTCAACTTCTGAATAATGTCAGAAGCATAAGCCGGCTCTTTGTGAAGTAAAAGCATGATACAATACTCTAACATGCCTTTTCTCATCTGAGATTTTACATTGTCTACATTCATTGTTCTTTTTCTTTTTAACAGAACAAATATATGCATTACTTTAGTACCTTGCATTACAAAGTACTATAATTTAATAATAATTAAATCATTAAGAAGTTACCACCTTATTATAAAAAGAAATAATCGCTATATTTGCAATTCAAAAAAACCACAAAAAAGAAAATACGTATGTTTACTATTCGAAAAGCAACCACAGATGATTGCGGACTGATCAACCAAATGGCGGGTGAAGTATTTCCCGCTACTTATAAAGAGATCTTATCTCCCGAACAACTGGATTATATGATGGACTGGATGTACTCTCCCGAAAATATCCGGAAACAAATGGAAGAAGAAGGCCATGTTTATTTTATCGCGTATGAAGAGTGCGAGCCCTGCGGCTACGTCTCTGTACAACAACAGGAAGAAAATGTATTCCATCTTCAGAAAATTTACGTTCTCCCCTATTTTCAAGGCGCGCACTGCGGCAGCTTTTTATTCAGAGAAGCTATCAAATATATAAAGGAAGTACATCCGGAACCTTGCTTAATGGAGCTGAATGTGAACCGTGACAATAAAGCTTTACTGTTTTATGAACGGATGGGAATGAGAAAGTTGCGGGAAGGGGATTTTCCGATTGGCAACGGATATTACATGAATGACTATATCATGGGACTGGATATCTGAAAAATAAAGCTATATACAAAATGCCCCGGAACATGGATTGAATGACAATATCTGTTCCGGGGCATTCGTTTTATGTATTACTGACGTAAGCTTATTTCGCTACGCGTTCCAGCCATTTCAGCATGAAAATCATTGTAAACATTGAAATAGTACAAGCTACAACAAATACAGTCCATGTCATCCAGATAGGAATTGATTCGTATAGGATAGCACCGATCACCAGCAGCTGATTACCAAGCGCAGTTGCACCTAGCCATCCTCCCTGCATGATACCCTGGTATTTCGGAGGAGCCACTTTAGACACAAACGAAATTCCCAACGGGGAAATGTACAACTCAGCTACCGTCAGAATCAGATAAGTCAGCATCAACAGGAACGGAGTCACTTTCACCGGTGAAGTACCTACAGCAATAATATCCTTGTGCAAAGGTAGATTGGCAAAATAAGAGCCGACAGCCATTACGATAAAGGCTAATGCCGCAATACCCATACCAATCGCAATCTTTTTAGGAGTAGAAGGTTCTTTTCCACGTCTGCGCTGACTGGCAAAGATCGCCATAATCACAGGAGTCAGGAAGACAACGAAGAATGGATTCAGTGATTGGAACAACTCTGCGGAAATAGGCATGCCAAACAAATTGAGGTCAGTGTATTCTTTTGCAAAGTAAGTCAATGTCAAACCGTTCTGGTGGAAAGAGAACCAGAAGAAGATAACGACTCCGAATACTGCAAAGAGAGCGTACATACGTTGTTTTACTTCCTGAATACTCATTTCTACAGTAGCAGACGAAGAGGAGGAAGAAGCAGCTGCCTTCTTGCTGGGATCCGGGAAGTTTCTCTTATTCAGCAAATAGATCGTCAAAGAAATGACCATCGCGATGATAGCCACTCCAAACGCATAATGGAAACCTGTGGTAAAGACATTCAAATAATCAGATGCAAATGCTGTATAATCCTGTACCGGAACACTGGAGGCTTTCTCTACCAATGTATGATATGTTTCGGTAGCTTCGGGTGACAGCGTACCAGCCAAATGACCATGACATAATGCAGGAAGATCGGCATCATAATTGTAACCGAAAGTAGATAACCACCAGTTACGTACACCTACCGCTGCAAACGGAGCAAAAATGGCACCGATATTAATGAACATATAGAATAAGGAGAAACCGGAATCACGCATACTTGCATATTGGGGATTATCATACATCTGCCCTACCAGAGCCTGCAGATTTCCTTTAAATAATCCGTTACCAAATGCAATCACAAACAAACTGGCACAGGTGATCACCAGATAAAAGGTCTGATTGTCTACCGGAGTCTTAGATGGAATAGCCAGCAACAGGTACCCCACTGCCATCAGCACGATTCCCGTGAAAATAGTTCCTTTGTAGTTTCGTGTCTTATCGGCAATAATACCTCCGACCAAAGCAAGAATGTAAATGGAGAAATAAAAAGTTGAATAAATAAATCCTGCTTCTTTTCCATTCATTCCAAACTTAGCTTGCAGGAAAAGCACGAGGATTGCCATCATTGTATAGAAGCCGAAGCGTTCACCTAGATTGGCTAAAGCGGCTGCTATCAGTCCTTTAGGGTGTTTGTCAAACATAGATATAAATTTATTAATTAATGATTGATAATTTTTCTAATGACATATATTCTGCAAATATATACTTTTTTGGATTTATTCCTCAAATAAACGGCAAATTTCTGCCCTCGATTCACGGATTAAATCATCCGGTGCAAGCTTTATCTGAAGCCCCCGTACACCGGCACTTACATAAATATACGGAAAATGCAGGCAAGTGTCATGAATATAAGTAGGAAAATGCTTCTTCATTCCAATGGGCGAACAACCTCCCCGGATATATCCCGTCAGCGGAAGAAGTTCCTTCACGGGTATGAGATCGCACTTTTTATTGCCGGAAGCCTTTGCCGCCAGTTTCAAATCAACTTCGTGTTCACCCGGGATGACGCAAACAAAATAGCCGCTTTTGTCACCGTGAAGAACAAGTGTCTTAAATACCTGCTCTATATTTTCGCCTAAATTGGCTGCTACATGAATAGCACTCAGATCATTTTCGTCCACCTCATAAGGAATCAATTCATAAGCTATTTTAGCTTTATCCAGCAAACGCGCCGCATTCGTCTTATTGATCTTCATTTTGTTGTTTCTTTTATTAATCTTGTATGCAATATATACTAAAGAATATGATAAATGCCGACTTATCGGACAAAAGCCCATAAGCCGGCACTTATACTTCAATATCAAAGTCCTAACTCCTCGCGAAGAAACTTCGGAGTATAACCTTTCTGGCTCTTCGCAACCTCTTCCGGTGTTCCGTAGCTAAGGAGTACTCCCCCGCCCTTACCACCTTCAGGCCCCATGTCTATGATATAATCCGCCATCTTGATAACGTCCAAGTTATGTTCGATTACAATAACGGTATTGCCCTTATCCACCAATTTATTAAGTACCCCCATCAACACACGGATATCTTCGAAATGGAGGCCGGTAGTCGGTTCGTCAAGAATGTAAAGTGTTTTACCGGTATCTCGCTTGGACAATTCTGTCGCTAGTTTCACACGCTGGCTCTCTCCACCGGAAAGGGTGGTAGATGACTGTCCTAATTTAATATAGCCCAAACCGACATCCTGCAAGACTTTTATCTTATTCAGAATCTGCGGAACATTCTCAAAAAATTCGACAGCACGGTTGATAGTCATATCAAGCACATCAGCAATGGACTTTCCTTTGAAACGTACTTCCAGCGTTTCACGATTATAGCGTTTGCCATGGCAAACTTCACAAGGTACATACACATCCGGCAAGAAGTTCATTTCAATCGTCTTGTATCCGTTACCCGTACAGGCTTCACAACGACCGCCCGATACATTGAAAGAGAAACGACCGGGTTTATAACCGCGGATCTTGGCTTCCGGAAGACTTACAAACAAATTACGGATATCTGAAAATACACCCGTATAGGTAGCCGGATTGGAGCGAGGAGTACGTCCTATCGGAGACTGATCCACATCGACTACCTTATCTATATTTTCCAGTCCTTCAATAGACTCGTATTCCAAGGGGTCCTGCAAGGAACGATAGAATTTCTGTGAAAGAATCGGCTGCAAAGTCTCATTAATCAAAGTCGACTTACCGCTTCCGGATACTCCTGTCACACAAATCAACTTACCTAACGGAAATTCAACATCTACATTCTTCAGATTATTTCCTTTCGCTCCTTTCAGCCAGATAGACTTCCCATTCCCTTTTCTCCGCTTGACCGGAATTTCTATTTTCATCTTTCCGTTCAGATATTGCGAAGTCATCGTTTCGGTTTTAAGCATTTCCGACGGAGTTCCGGAGAAAACGACTTCTCCGCCCAGACGTCCCGCTTTCGGTCCCATATCAATCACATAGTCGGCAGCCAGCATCATATCTTTATCATGTTCAACTACTATAACAGAGTTCCCCATATCACGGAGCTCCTTCAACGAACGGATCAGTCGCAGATTGTCACGCTGGTGCAATCCGATACTGGGTTCATCCAGAATATAAAGTACATTCACCAATTGGGAACCAATCTGTGTAGCGAGACGAATACGCTGGCTTTCACCACCGGACAGACTGACTGAACTACGATTCAGCGCCAGATAATCCAGCCCTACATCCAGCAGGAATCTCAAACGCGTACGAATCTCTTTCAGAATCTCGGCAGCGATTTTCTTCTGTTTGTCAGACAGGAACTGGTCCACATTCATCAGCCAGTCATATAGCTCATTAATGTCCATATTTGCCAGCTCATTGATGTTCTTGTCGTGAATACGGAAGTGTAATGCTTCTTTATTCAACCGGGCACCTTTACATTCCGGACAAACAGTGGTCCGTGCAAACTGTTCCGCCCACTTCTGCGCTGTAGCAGATGCATCTTTTTCCTGAAGCATCTGGATATATTTTACGACTCCCTCGTAGGTCACAAAGTAATCGGAAGAAGTCCCTATCAACGAACTTTTGATCTTAATCCGATCGTCAGAACCATACAGGATTTCTTCAACCGCATCGTCTGACAATTCCTTCATCGGAGTTTTTAAAGTAGCCTCATACTTCTCCAGCAAAGCACCAATCTGCCAGAAAATCATCGCATTCTTGTATTTTCCCAAAGGCGCTATGGCTCCTTCATAGATGGAAAGTTCACGGTCGGGAATCACCTTATCGACATCGATCTGATTAACGACTCCCAATCCTTTACACTTCGGACATGCTCCCTGCGGAGAGTTGAACGAGAAGTTGTGAGGAGCCGGTTCCCGATAAGACAATCCTGTGACCGGACACATCAGGCGCTTGCTGTAATGGCGGATATTTTCTGTTTGTGCATCGAGAATCATCAATAAACCATCACCTTGACGCATCGCAGTTGCCACGCTCTGTTTCAGTCGTTTATCATCTTTATCAGCTACAATCAGCTTATCTATTACAACCTCAATATCATGATTTTTGTAACGGTCGAGCTTCATACCATGTGTCACTTCACGCAGTTCGCCATCTATCCGTACATAGAGATATCCTTTCTTGCGTACCTGTTCGAAAAGTTCTTTGTAATGTCCTTTACGCGAACGGACCAATGGTGCGAGCAAGTATATCTTCTTTCCTTTATAATCTTTCAGAATCAGATCCAGAATCTGTTCCTCCGTATATTTCACCATCTCCTCACCCGACAAGTACGAATAGGCAATACCTGCACGGGCATAAAGCAGACGAAGATAATCGTATATCTCCGTTGTTGTTCCTACAGTGGAACGGGGATTTTTATTCGTCGTCTTTTGTTCAATGGAAATAACCGGACTCAAACCGGTTATTTTATCGACATCCGGACGTTCCAGATTCCCCAGGAAGTTGCGGGCATAGGCTGAAAAAGTCTCGATATAACGGCGTTGTCCCTCGGCAAATATCGTATCGAAAGCCAAAGAAGATTTACCACTACCACTCAATCCGGTAATCACTGTCAAACTGTTACGGGGAATTTCAGCATCAATATCTTTCAAGTTGTGCACACGAGCACCATACACATTAATATATTCTGTTTCTTGCATATTCATATCCTTCATAAATGGTACAAAATTAATGTTTCCGCCCGAAATATGCTCCTAAAAAAGCACAATATTATTTTCTTAACTCAAATCTTATGAAGATATAGGGCATTATTCGTACCTTTGTTCCTTGATTTCAAGAACCAATAGTTATAAATTGATGAAACCGATAAGCCGAATATTCTTATGTTTGTTTTTTATAAGCGCCTCATACGCTATTAGTTATGCACAAGAGAACCAATCTTACTTCTTGCATACCATCGAAAAAGGACAGAGTTTATACTCAATCGCCAAGATGTATAATGTCACAACAAACGACATCATACGTTTGAATCCCGGATGTGATGAGAAAATTTATGCCGGACAGGCCATAAAAATCCCTAAAGGAAAAGAAAGCCAGAAAGGAGAAACATTTCATACGATTCAATCCGGAGAAACTTTATATAAACTGACTACAATCTATAATGTATCTGCGAAAGCCATTTGTGAAGCAAATCCGGGATTAAGCGCTGAAAACTTCCGTATCGGTCAGGTGATTCTCATCCCATTGGAGCAAGAACCGGAAACAGCAACGGCACAAACACCGGTTGATAAACCTGCTATCCAAGGTCCTGTACAATCCAGATGCAAAGATATGCATAAGGTGAAACGCAAAGAAACTGTATTCAGCGTAAGCCGCGAATACGGAATCAGCGAGCAAGAACTGCTTGCCGCCAATCCCGAACTGAAAAACGGAATGAAAAAAGGACAATATCTTTGCATCCCCTATCCTGGCGCAATAACGATGCAGCCGACAACTCCCAAAGAGGACCCGTACGCTATTCCACCCAGCAACAACGAACTTTTCCGCAAGAGTAAAGAAACTCCTCAGGAAATTTCCACTATCAAAGCCGCTTTGCTATTGCCTTTCCAGGAAGACAAACGGATGGTGGAATATTATGAAGGTTTCCTGATGGCAGTAGACAGCCTGAAACGTACAGGCACTTCCATTGATTTATATGTATATGACTGTGGGAAAGATGTTTCTACATTAAATTCTATTCTGGCTAAGAATGAGATGAAGAGTATGAATGTCATTTTCGGCCCGATGCACCAGCAGCAAATCAAACCTTTATCTACTTTTGCAAAAAAGAATGATATACGGTTAGTCATCCCTTTCTCTTCGAAAGGTGAAGAGGTGTTTAATAATCCCGCCATCTATCAGATTAATACTCCACAATCCTATTTGTATTCAGAAGTATACGAACACTTTACCCGCCAATTTCCGAATGCAAACGTCATTTTCATTGAGCCAACCAGCGCAGACAAAGAAAAGGCTGAGTTTATAAGTGGCATGAAACAAGAGCTGAAAAACAAGGGAATATCGATGAAAACCGTCAATGAAAACGCTACCAAAGATATGCTGAAGGAAGCTCTTCGCACTGACAAGGAAAATGTTTTCATCCCGGCTTCAGGCAATAATGTTATGCTGATCAAGATTCTTCCTCAGCTGATTCTATTGGTCAGAGACACTCCGGAGCAGAATATCCGCCTGTTCGGTTATCCTGAATGGCAAACGTACACCCGGGATCATCTGGAAAGTTTCTTTGAACTGGATACCTATTTCTATTCATCATTCTACACCAATACATTGTTTCCGGCTGCTATACAGTTCATCAACAATTACCACAAATGGTATAGTAAAGATTTAGTCAGCAAATATCCCAGCTACGGAATGCTCGGTTTTGATACAGGTTTCTTCTTTCTGAAAGGATTGTCACGCTATGGCTCGGAGCTGGAAAACAACTTGCCAAAAATGAATCTGACTCCCATACAGACAGGATTCAAATTTGAACGCGTCAACAACTGGGGAGGATTCATCAACAAGAAAGTATTCTTCATCCATTTCACGAAGAATTTTGAATTAGTAAAACTTGACTTCGAATAATACAAAAAATGATAAAGATAAAATCTGTTCTGATCGCTGCTTCCCTGATAATGGGACTTGCACTTCCGGCCACCGCACAGATTGGCGAACCACGCCAGAATTTTTCTGTCGGGTTTAATGGGGGTGTCAACTTAAACAGTGCTTCATTTACTCCTAAAATCAAGCAAAACTCATTAATGGGTATCACCGGAGGGTTGACAGCACGTTATATTTCCGAAAAATATTTTGCGATGATCTGTGGCGCGCAAGTGGAGTTAAACATCTCACAACGTGGCTGGGATGAGCTATTCGAAATTATGGATGCAAACGGACAGACAGTGGAAGATCCTACCCGCTCATACACACGGAAAATGACTTATATCGATATCCCTTTCCTGGCGCATCTGGCATTCGGAAAAGAAAGAGGATTGCAATTCTTTGTCAACGCCGGTCCGCAGATCGGACTCTTGATCGGCGAATCTGAAAGCATGGAGAATATAGATATGAATAAACTGACAGACACGCAAAAAGCTGTTTACGGTGATAAAATCCAAAACAAATTCGATTACGGTATAGCCGGTGGTGGTGGAATAGAATTCAGAACCAAGAAAGCCGGCAGCTTCCTGCTCGAAGGACGTTATTATTTTGCATTGTCCGACTTTTACAGTACAACGAAAAAAGACTATTTCTCTCGTGCAGCTCATGGCACAATCACGGTGAAATTCACTTATCTATTCGATCTGAAAAAGTAAAAGATAGTAGAAATAAAAAAACAGGCGCGAAGTTCGCGCCTGTTTTTTTATTTCTATAAAGCCACTCCCCTATGCCGGGAGCTTCTTTCATACTCTTACCGAAGTCTGTCTGCAGCCTTCACCATCACTTCATCACGTCCGATAGCACGAATAGCCAGCACGTTCAGAACAATGGATACCAGTGGCAAACAAAGTGCCCAACCAATACGGAACAAATTAGCGTCGCTCTTCAATGCAAAATAGAAAGCAACAAAGGCAATATAATAACCTACCAGCAACAAACTATTGAAGATCGACATGCGAATCTGTAACATGCGGTTCTTATACAGAAAAATAGTCGCAAAAGCTACCAGGGCACTCAGCATCAGAATACCAAATATCCCCCAAGTAGACTGGAAAGTTCCATTCACATCTATTCCCAGAGCTTTAAAAGGATGTTCTCCCGTAGTGTCGATAAAATATCCCATTGGCAAACACATTGCTGCGATCAGCAACGCTGTAACAATCAATAAGTACAAACTTTGAATCCGTTGAATCATAAATATTCTATAGTAGTTAAGTTAAACAATAATAGCCAAGCAATAAGGAATAGGAAAATACTTCCCGCTTACTACTTGACTATCAATTCTTTCGTTAGAAAATAAATTACTGAAGTTTTTCTTTCTCCTTAGCCGGATTTCTATAATAAATTTTCCCTTCGATGTATTCCTGTGTAGCAATCAAGTCAGGTTTCGGAAGTTTCTCATAATAACGAGAAATTTCAATCTGCTCTCTATTTTCGAATACTTCTTCCAGATTATCATTGTAAGAAGCAAACTCTGCTAATTTCTTAGAAAGATCGTTTTTAATTTCCACACTAATCTGATTAGCACGCTTACCAATAATGGCAACAGTTTCATAAACATTCCCTGTGTCAGCACAGAGTTCCATCATATCACGGGTTACTGTCGTAGCAGGAGCATTCGTTTTTTTGTAGTCCATAAATCTATTTTAATTTAGTCTTTAATTACTTTCTGTGATTCATTGAATATTTTTTCGGCCTCTTTCAGGTATTTGCTTTCTGGAAATTCATTCTTAAAAGCATAATATTCATCTACCGTTTCACGGTAACGATCCATCTTCTTATCTTCTACACTATAAATGGCCATTTCATGTCTGGCACGCAGAATCAAGATAGAAAGTTCTTCGCGATAATCTGTATAGGGATAATCTTTGAGTGCATTCTGGGCTGTAATTACACATGACTCATAGTTATTTCCCAGATAGTTGCCCAGATTATAATACAACTTCGCTGAATAGAGTTCTTTCAACACCAGCTTATCCTGCAAAGCAAAAATCATATCTTGCGCTTCCTGCTTCTTGGTACTGTTCGGGAAATACTCCATGAACATCTGCAGTTGCTGGATAGCCTGATAAGTGCTTGATTGATCCAAACGTGGTTCCGGAGTATCCAGGAACAGGGATTTACCTGCATGGAAACGTGCCAGTTCAGTGAAAGTCCCACGAGGATAAGTGTTGAAATAGGTGATAAATGTCTGGGCAGCTGTCTGATAATCTTTCTGATTATAGTAACTCATACCCAACATATACAGAGACTCCTCCGCCTTATCGGTTCCTTTAAGGATTGTAATCAATTCGTTCAGCAAGGTAGCTGAGCGGTTATACTGCCCTTTTGCAAAATAGTTTTTGGCGGCCTCGTACTTGTATTCGTAATCGGTACTTTTCAGCAATTTGTTGTACTCTCCACACGATGTCAGAGAGGCTGCTGCGAGCAAAGTTATAATGATATTTTTCTTCATCCTTTTAAAAAATATTGCGCAAAGTTACTTATTCGCGGGGAATTAACCAATTAATCTATGTTTTTTAATACATAAAAGGCGTTAAACATCGACGAAAAGAGAAAAAATGACGTCGAACGGGAAGCTGCCAACAGTCAATAATAAACGGTGAACGACAAACAAGTAGTGCCATGCTCATACATCAGCCCTACTGTTCCTCGTTCACCGTCCGCTTGTATTGTCAGTCACCCGGTTACAGCTTATACAATTCGCTCGCAGCCAACAGATCGACTTTCTTTTCTTTCAGTACTTCAATACACTTATCCATATTGCTGGGGCGAATCACAACATTTGCCACATTATTATTGGCAAATGAATACATGTATTCGATAAAGACGCCCTCTGCC
The DNA here is from genome assembly GCF_001811315.1 of Bacteroides sp. HMSC067B03. Taxonomy (NCBI): domain Bacteria; kingdom Pseudomonadati; phylum Bacteroidota; class Bacteroidia; order Bacteroidales; family Bacteroidaceae; genus Bacteroides; species Bacteroides sp. HMSC067B03. The sequence continues at coordinate 28,036 of NZ_KV804450.1, forward strand.
GACAAGAATCCCAGCACTTTTGCCAAAGCTCCCGGCACATTCGGACAGCTAATACCAACTACATCTGTTATATTCACAGCAAAATGATTATCTTTCAATGCTTTATATGCTTTATCCGGATCGGATACAATTCCACGCAAAATGCCAAAATCAGCATTTTCGGCGATGCACAAGGCAGAAAGATTGATATTCTCTTTTGCCAGCACTTCAGTCACTTCCGTCAAACGGCCGGACTTGTTTTCCAAAAAGATAGAGAGTTGTTTTGCTACCATTATCGTAAAGTTTTAAGTTTTAAATACAGGTATTAGGTAATATGTATTAAATATCAGCCATGCGGATTCCATTTACAGCTACGATAATACTTAATACCTATTACTTAATATCTATTTCAAATTTTTCTGTTGTCAATCACTCGTTTTGCTTTGCCCACGCTACGTTCAATGCTACGCGGCTCTACCAGCTTTACATTCACTCCCAGACCAAGCACACTTTGCAGACGACCTGCCAGCTTCTTCTTCAACGCCAGCATGCGGTTTATCTCATCCGAATAGAAATTCGGACGCACTTCTACCTGAAGTTCCATGGTATCGGTATTGTTTTCACGGTCCACTATTAACAAATAATGTGGTTCGAACTCTTCCATCTCAAGTATAACAGACTCTATCTGAGTCGGGAATACATTCACACCACGGATAATCAGCATATCGTCACTACGTCCCAAAATACGATCCATACGAACCAATGTACGCCCGCAGGAACATTTATCATAATGCAACGCTGTCAAATCACGCGTACGGTAACGGAGCAATGGCATTCCTTCCTTTGTCAGATGAGTAAACACCAGTTCCCCCGTCTGCCCGGGTTCTACCGGCAACAATGTATTCGGATCTATAATTTCCGGGAAATAATGATCTTCATTCAAGTGCGTGCCATGCTGGCATTCACACTCATAACCGACACCCGGCCCGGCTATTTCACTCAATCCGTAGATATCATATGCTTTGATACCGAGCTTATCTTCGATTTCATGACGCATATTCTCTGTCCAGGGCTCTGCACCGAAAGCTCCCACTTTCAGCTGGAACTCTTCACGCGGATAACCGGAATCTTTAATGGCATCCGCCAGATAAAGCGCATACGAAGGAGTACAGCAAAGAACAGTTGATCCAAAATCATGCATTAATGTGATCTGTTTCTCTGTATTACCACTGGACATCGGAATCACAGACGCTCCAATATTCTCAGCTCCGGCATGTGCTCCTAACCCACCGGTAAAAAGTCCATATCCATAAGAAACCTGAAATATATCTGAACGGCCTGCTCCATAAGCAGTAAAAGCACGTGATATACATTCCGCCCATGATGACAGGTCTTTGCGGGTGTATCCCACTACTGTCGGCTTTCCGGTAGTACCGGAAGAAGCGTGAATGCGCACAATCTGGCTCATCGGTACAGCACAAAGTCCAAAAGGATAATTATCTCTTAAATCATGTTTCGTAGTAAACGGCAGTTTCACGATATCGTCAATCGAATTGATATCATCCGGGGTTATACCCATTTCCTGCATTTTCTTCCGATAAAAAGGCGTGTTGTGATAAACGTAATCCACAATTTTCTTGAGTCGTATGCTTTGAATCTTGCGAAGACTTTCGCGGTCCATACACTCAATGGTCTCATTCCAAATCATGTTCTCTTGGTATTATTAGTTGTATGAATCTGTTTCATGATATTAATATGTTGCAAAGTAAAGGATTTATTTGGAAAAATGATTTGTAATCTCAATTATTTTGCCGAATATTGCTCCACTTTTTAGGATTTAACTATGAATTTTGAACTAACATCAGCTTACAAACCTACCGGGGACCAACCGGAAGCCATCGCTCAGCTCACTGAAGGGGTACTTCAGGGAGTTCCTGCACAGACATTATTGGGAGTTACCGGGTCGGGAAAAACATTCACCATCGCCAATGTGATCGCCAACATCAACAAACCTACGTTGATATTGAGCCATAATAAAACACTGGCAGCGCAGCTATACAGTGAGTTCAAGGGATTCTTCCCTAATAACGCCGTAGAATACTACGTTTCATATTATGACTATTACCAGCCGGAAGCCTATCTGCCGAATTCAGACACTTATATAGAAAAGGATCTTGCCATTAATGACGAGATTGACAAACTGCGTCTTGCTGCTACCTCTTCTCTGTTATCCGGTCGGAAAGATGTAGTAGTCGTATCCTCTGTTTCCTGTATCTATGGTATGGGAAACCCGTCGGATTTCTATAAAAATGTAATTGAAATTGAACGGGGCCGGATGCTCGACCGCAATGTTTTCCTGCGTCGTCTTGTAGATAGCCTGTATGTCCGTAACGATATTGAACTGAATCGAGGCAACTTCCGCGTAAAAGGAGATACGGTAGATATTTATCTCGCTTATTCGGACACCTTGCTTCGCGTCACTTTCTGGGGGGATGAAATTGATGGCATAGAAGAAGTGGACCCGATTACCGGCATGACTACCGCCCCTTTCGAAGCTTATAAGATTTATCCCGCCAACCTATTCATGACCACCAAAGAGGCTACTCTTCGCGCTATTCATGAGATAGAAGATGATTTAACCAAGCAAGTAGCATTCTTCGAATCTATCGGTAAAGAATATGAAGCCAAACGACTGTACGAACGGGTGACCTACGACATGGAAATGATCCGGGAATTAGGACATTGTTCCGGTATCGAGAACTATTCCCGTTATTTCGATGGCCGTGCTGCCGGCACACGTCCTTATTGTCTTCTCGACTTCTTCCCGGACGACTTTTTACTGGTTATTGACGAAAGCCATGTAAGCATACCGCAGGTCCGCGCAATGTACGGAGGCGACCGTGCCCGTAAAATCAATCTGGTAGAATACGGCTTCCGATTGCCTGCTGCCATGGACAATCGTCCTCTGAAGTTTGAAGAGTTTGAAGAGATGACAAAGCAAGTGATTTATGTCAGTGCCACACCGGCGGAATATGAACTGATACAATCGGAAGGAATCGTTGTAGAACAGGTTATCCGTCCTACCGGCCTGCTTGATCCTGTCATCGAAGTGCGACCGAGCCTCAACCAGATTGACGACCTGATGGAAGAGATTCAGCTCCGCATCGAAAAAGAAGAACGGGTACTTGTCACAACACTTACTAAACGTATGGCGGAAGAGTTGACCGAATATCTTCTCAATAATAATGTAAGATGCAACTATATTCACAGCGATGTAGATACGTTAGAACGTGTGAAGATCATGGATGACCTGCGACAAGGTGTTTACGATGTACTTATTGGCGTCAATCTGCTCCGTGAAGGACTTGACTTGCCGGAAGTATCTCTTGTCGCTATCCTTGATGCCGATAAGGAAGGATTCCTCCGGTCCCATCGGTCATTGACCCAGACAGCAGGACGTGCCGCCCGTAACGTAAACGGAAAAGTGATTATGTATGCTGATAAAATAACGGACAGCATGCGGCTTACGATCGATGAAACAAATCGTCGACGTGAGAAACAGCTGGCTTACAATGAAGCAAACGGTATCACTCCACAGCAGATCAAGAAGGCCAGAAACTTGTCTGTATTTGGCAATGCCGGCTCGGAAGCCGATGAAATGTTGAAGGAAAAACATGCTTACGTGGAACCTTCCTCTCCTAATATTGCAGCCGACCCTGTTGTACAATACATGAGTAAAGCACAAATGGAGAAGAGCATAGAACGTACCCGTAAATTAATGCAGGAAGCTGCCAAAAAGCTGGAATTTATCGAAGCCGCCCAATATCGGAACGAATTATTAAAACTGGAAGATTTGATGAAAGAAAAATGGGGATAAACGGCTCATAAATATCAATAAATCTATAACAAACCCGCACTTTTGCTAATTAGTGTTATAAAAACACCTATTAAGGATGAATAATTTGCTAATATCACAGAAGTCCGTATCTTTGCACTGTGTTTTTCATAGTATTAGATTTAAGGTTAACAAAGGTTGGAGCAAGGCGTTGCTCCTTTTTTTATGTCCATACGTTATCTAAGCTTTTTCAATTCTATAAAATAATATACGAATGCCTTGGCCAATGTTCCATAATAGACTCTACTTTGGAATCTTCAGTAACCAAATAATCGATATCCCCCCAAAGAAGCTATAGTATAGTCTTCAGCCACCGAATATCCGCAAAGTCTAACAGAAAAACAAGAATGGCTCAACAAACATTTCCCTTTCATCACATGGGAGCAAATGATATTTTGCGGACGCAAAGACAGTATCAAAGGAGATATAATGATTGACGATCATCCCAAAAATCTCAGAATTTTTGATGGTGAAAAATATATTTTCACCCAACCGCATAATATTTTTATAACAGATTATAAGCGAGTAAATAGTTGGAATGAGATTATGACACTTTTCTAGTCTTTTCCACAACCTAAGAGCAAGAAAAAATGCCTCTTAATTTCTTTTCAAGAGGCATTTTTTTATATATTCTATTGACTAATTCATTCACTAAAGTGCCTTTTCAATAGCTTGTTTGATCAATGTTTCCATGACTTCATATCCCTCACCTGTCGGATGTACTCCATCTTTTGTATATTGAGGATTCAAAGCCTTGTTCTCGCCAACTACCATCGGCTGATAATAGTTCACAAACGGAATTTTGTTAGCCTTGGCATAAGCTTCTATACGGGCATTCAGTGACTGAATCTTTTGAGGAGCATCCTTGATCTCCCGTCTCCATGGAAATTCAGCAGCCGGCAGCACTGAAGTCAGAATCACCTTTATTTTATTTGCTTTCGCTAACTCTGCCATAGATGCAATATTTCCGAATGTATAATCTTCATTATACGGACCTGTATTTTCAGCCACGTCATTTGTTCCCGCATTAATGACAACCAATGCCGGAGCAAGATTTATCACATCTTCCCGAAAACGAAGTAAAAACTGATAGGAAGTCTGTCCGCTGATACCACGGCCAATATATCCATTCGTTTTGAAAAAGTCAGGATGCGTCCTCACCCATCCTTCCGTAATGGAATTGCCCATAAAAACAACTCTTTTTTCTTTCTTCACAGGTTGCGCAAGTGTTGCATTCTCTTTCGCATAACGTTTAAAGTCAGCGAACTCATGTTTCTGTGCATAGATCTCTCCTACCGAGAAACTCAAACAAACAACAGCCAATAACATCCATTGACCCAATTTTTTCTTTTCCATATACTTATAATAAAGATTAGTAATTCAAATTGCATGCAAAGATAAAAAAACTCTTTATATGAACGATTAAATACCGAATATCCGTTAAGTGAAGAAGTAATTTTCTTAATCTATATTATATAACATGGATTTTTCTTTGGATTATTTGCAGATTTCACAGAAGTCCGTATCTTTGCACTGTGTTTTTCATAGTATTAGATTTAAGGTTAACAAAGGTTGGAGCAAGGCGTTGCTCCTTTTTTTATGCCTATACATTTGGAATCCTGAAAAAGAATGGTATTTTTGTAAATCATAATATCCTAAAAAATACTGCCATGAAAAAACTCATAACTCTCTTCTTTATAAGTATACTTAGTCTTCAGATGTACTGTTCCGCACAAGAGATATTGAACGTAGATTATTCTGCCATCAAGGAATATGTAACCGACCATAGTACGGAATTTCAGAAACTCATGCAACGTTTTGAGGAAAATGATAGCCTACTCACCCGCCAGGATTATGCCATGATATATTACGGATACTCCTTTACTCCTGCCTATAAAGGAAGTATGGATAACTTTCAAGATCTCCGGAAACTGATTAAAGAGCAAAAGTATGAAGACGCTTATAATACCGGTAAAGAACTGCTGAAAAAGAATCCTGTATCTCTTCAATTATTATACAACATGTACGGATTAGCAGGTTTACTTGAAAAAGATATCCAGGAAATAAAGCATTATTCGAAGCGATACGCAGCCCTTCTTACTATGATTTCCCTTACAGGAGACGGCACAAGTGAAGAGACAGCATTCAAGGTTATCTGCGTTAATGATGAATACCAGCTACTGAACATGTTATTCAGAATGGAAAACATGAAAAGTCAATCGCTAGTCAATAAATGCGATCTGATAGAGTTTGATAAATGCCAGCATTATGAAGGCAATCAAATGTACTTCGACATTAGCCGTTCCCTTGATTATACGAGTAAATTATTCGGGAAATGAAAAGTAGGTTTGCTTTTGGGGATCTCTCCCAAACTAAAATACAAAAATAATAACTTATAATAAACTTGAAATAACTAATTAAATAATGGAATCAGAAATTCAACTCAACGACCACAACAAACAGGAATATCCTCCCATGCATACAGATGAGACACATTATCTTATTTTTTAGACAAAAGAACATAAGAACAAAAAAGAAACATGGAAATAGAAAGTTTGATAAAAGCTATTATCCAGTGTGCTTATAATGTAAGAACACACCTTGCAGCAGGTTTTCTTGAAAATGTTTATCAGAAAGCATTGATGATAGAATTAAAAGAAAAGGGTATTCATGCAGATACAGAAACTCCTATAAATGTATATTACAAAAATGAAATTGTAGGAGAATTCAGAGCAGACATAATCGTAGAAGGAGAAATAATCATTGAACTTAAAGCGGTACAGCATCTTCTTCCTATACACGAAACCCAATTAGTAAATTACTTAACCGCTACCAATACAGACCACGGCTTATTAATAAACTTTGGTGGTGAACGTATCGAAATAAAAAGAAAATTCAGAGAATATAAACATAAAAATAACGCATAAGAAAAAATATGTTCTTTTGTTCTTATGTCTAAAAGCAATAAAAATTTGTCTATTATGGAAATAAATCAAGCAGCCCCCAAATTTCAGGATGTGTCAATCGCGCCTATGCATACAGCAGAGCATTTATTAAATGCCACTATGGTAAAAACCTTTGGTTGCCTCCGCTCAAGAAATGCCCATATAGAAAGGAAAAAGAGTAAATGCGACTATATTCTTTCTGTATGTCCCACGGAGGCGGAAATACAAATGATCGAAGATAAAGTAAATGCAGCTATCGACCAAAATCTGCCCGTTACTGTAGAATTCATGACTCATGAAGAAGCAAAAGACATCGTAGACCTGAGCAAACTTCCCGCTGATGCCAGTGAAACCCTTCGTATTATACGTATCGGAGATTACGACGCCTGTGCCTGTATCGGACTACATGTATCCAATACTTCAGAAATAGGAACTTTCAAAATCATCAGTCATGATTATGATGAAGAAAGACAAGTATTAAGGTTGAGATTCAAGCTTCTTGAGAAGAAATAGAATATCAAATTAATATCTATATTATATAAAATAAACAAACACAGGCTACATTTTGTCATCAAACAAGATAAATTGACATTATCAAGATGACAAATAGACACTTACAGCCTCAAATATCTTTTGGCATAAGGTTTGCACTTATAACAGCGAACGACGGTTCGAAAACGGACGGCAAGAGTCGAAAATTCCTCTCTGCAGAAAGCGACGACCCGAAGTTCAAAATTGAATAAACCGAATGTTTAACTAAAAGATAGGAGACTAAGATTATGATGCCTGTTAGAAGAACTCAAAACTGGTTACCAAGTATTTTTAACGATTTCTTTGATAACGATTGGATGGTAAAAGCAAATGCTACCGCACCTGCAATCAATGTTTTTGAAACAGAAAAAGAATACAAAGTTGAACTGGCTGCTCCGGGGATGACAAAAGAGGACTTCAATGTTCGCATTGATGAAGAAAATAACCTCGTTATCACCATGGAGAAGAAGACTGAAAACAAAGAAGAGAAGAAAGAAGGTCGCTATCTACGTCGCGAATTCTCTTATTCCAAGTTCCAGCAGACTATGATTCTACCGGATAATGTAGATAAAGAAAAAATATCTGCCGCAGTAGAAAACGGAGTATTGAATGTTCAACTTCCTAAGATTTCTGAAGAAGAAGTGAAGAAAGCCGAAAAGCAAATCGAAGTAAAATAACACAGTAACCGCAATTCACCTCAAGCGGGTGAAGAGATAATAAAAAAACAGCTCTTTCCGATCATAAAGGAAAAGAGCTGTTTTTTATATAGTCCCATTACCCGACTATTGATTTTTCCGGTAGCTGAACACTGCCCAGCTATTGAAAACCAGGGCAAAAAGAAACAAGACTCCTATTTCAGGCAGCAATTCCAGTAAGCTGCTTCCCTTAAGATATACCATACGCATTGCTTCCATAAAGTACTTCAACGGATTAAAATAAGTGATCACCTGCGCCCACTCAGGCATGCTGCTCACCGGTGTAAATAGTCCGCTCATCAACATCAGAATCAACATAAAAAAGAACATCACAAACATGGATTGCTGCATAGTTGCCGAATAATTGGATATGACAAGCCCGAAACCGGACATAACAAACACAAACAGAATCGCCAAAAAATAAATCACAATAAAGTGTCCTACAGGAGTTATTCCATAAAGCAACCAAGATAATAAAAAGCACAAAGTCAATACGATAAAGCCTGTGATCCAGTAAGGTAGAAGTTTGGCCAGAATAAAAGTAAACTTCGGTACAGGGGTCACATTAATCTGTTCGATGGTTCCAACTTCTTTCTCACTAACGACATTCAAAGCAGGTAAAAAACCGCATATCAGAGTCAGCAACATTCCCATCAGTGCAGGAATCATATAAAGCTTATAATTCAGATTCGGATTAAATAATCCCTGCGTATCGATACAAATAGAAGGGGCACTACCCGAAGCTGAAACGGCATCAGGACGTTCCGCACGTAATTCGGTTGCGTAATTATTGATAATAGTAGCCAGATAAGAACTGCCCAACCCTCCTTTCGTTCCATTTACCGAATTGGCGGCAATCAAGATATGAGCTTCCCCTTTGTTCATCCAATCCTTTTCCAAATGACGGGGTATCTCCATCACAATATCCGCCGTTCCCAATTCAATATTCCGCAATCCATCCGCATAAGATGCCGGAACTTCCGTCAGAGGGAAATAAGTAGAAGCCGCAATCTTATTCACCAACCGCTGAGAAATAACCGAATGGTCGTTATCAACGATATTCAGCTGGATATTCTTTATTTCCATATTCACGGCCCAAGGCATCAGCAACATGATCATACAGGGAAAGACAAGAATCAATCTCGGCAAGAACGAATTGCGTAGCAACTGTTTAAACTCTTTTTCTATCAGAAATTTTATCATAATAAATTCCTTTATTCCAATCGATATTTAAATTTCTTGATGCTGATTGTAATAAGCACTATAGCCATCAGCAATAAAATGCCAATCTCTTTAAGTACCAGCACAACCGGCACTCCTTCAATCATCAGTTTGCGTACAGCCTGTATATACCAACGGGCCGGAATAATGTCCGATATGACCTGAAGAACTATTGGCATGCTTTCTACCGGAAAAATCATGCCGGACAAAACCATGGTAGGCATCATCAATATCATACCGGATGCCAACATTGCCGCCACCTGTGTACTTGTCACTGAAGAAATCAGCAAGCCCAAAGCCAGCGATACGAAGATAAAAAGCAAGGATACCATCACCAGCCAGAATAAACTCCCCACTACCGGCACATCCAGCACAAAGACTGAAAGCAACAGAATAGTAGTCAGATTGACAAACGATAAAACAAAGTAAGGAATTGCCTTCGCCAACACAATAAATAATGGTTTTACCGGAGATACCAGCAATACTTCCATGGTACCGGTCTCTTTTTCACGGACAATGGAAATAGAAGTCATCATCGCGCAAATCAACATTAAAATCAATCCCATAACCCCGGGCACAAAGTTATAGGCACTCTTCATTTGCGGATTATACAATAATTTGATATCCGGAATCAAACGGGAAACAGAAACGTTGGAAGGCAACATTTCCTGCCCCACCGAAGAAACAATACTGGCAGCGTAATTGGTTTGCGAAGTAGACATATTAGGATCAGTTGCATCTGCTATCAGCTGCACACGGGCATCTCCCTTATAAAGTCCGTCAGCAAAACGCTCTCCAAATACAATCGCCACATCAATCTTATTTTTCCGGAAGGCAGCCTCCATTTCCTGCGGAGAATGAAAGCGGGCAGTAACCGTGAAATATTCACTCGCATCCAGACGGTCTATAATTTTCCTTGTCACCACATCATTCGAAGGATCAAGAACAGCCAGCCGGACATTCTTCACTTCCGTACTGATAGCAAACCCAAACAGGATAATCTCTACGACCGGCATTCCCAACAGAATCAACATCGTACGCCGGTCACGGAAAATATGATAAAATTCTTTCTTTACGAAAGCTATAAATTGTTTCATAATCAATCTGCTTTACGCACCGCATGGCGGGCAAGTTGTTGAAACACATCATCCATCGTCTCCACACCAAACTGCTCTTTCAGTCGAGTCGGTGTATCCAGCGCCTTGATCTGTCCGTCTACCATAATCGATATCCGGTTACAATATTCCGCTTCATCCATGTAGTGTGTGGTAACAAAAACAGTTATTCCCCGATCGGCTGCCTGATAAATCAGTTCCCAGAATTGTCTGCGGGTAGCAGGGTCCACTCCTCCGGTCGGTTCATCCAAGAACACAATCTTCGGTTCATGAAAGATAGAGACAGAAAAAGCCAGCTTCTGCTTCCAACCCAAAGGAAGGCTTTTTACCAGTGTATTCCGTTCGTCTGCAAAGCCGAGGCGTTCTAACAATTCCTCTGTCTTTTCTTCAATTTCCTTATCCTTCATTCCATAGATCCCGGCAAAAAGGCGGATATTCTCCCACACTTTAAGATCTTCATACAAAGAGAATTTCTGGCTCATATATCCGATATGCTTTTTTACCTGTTCAGCTTCGCGGAAGATATCATAACCGGCCACCTTGCCTACCCCCGATGTCGGACGGCTCAATCCGCAAAGCATGCGCATTGCAGTTGTCTTACCTGCTCCATTGGCTCCAAGAAAACCGAAAATCTCTCCGCGTTTCACCTGAAAAGAAATATGGTCGACTGCCGTAAAATGCTCAAAGCATTTAGTCAGCTGATCCACTTCAATAACAGGAACTGCCATATTCTGCGCTTCCTCCCGTTCCAAAGGTGGCGGACAAAGAATAGAAGCAAATTTCTGAAGAATCCGTTCGGGTGTATCAATCCCATGCACCTGTCCATGATTAATAAAAGCAATCCGGTCACATTGACGAGCCTCATCCATAATAGGAGTTGAAACAATAATTGTAATCCCCTGCTTCCTTAAATTACGGAGCATCTGCCAGAATTCTTTTCGCGACACGGGATCTACCCCGGTAGTCGGCTCATCCAGAAATAAAATATCAGGTTTGTGAATCAGAGAACAACTTAACGCCAGCTTCTGCTTCATACCTCCTGACAAAGCTCCTGCCCTTCTTTTTTTAAACGGCTCAATCTGCTGATAGATATCTTTAATCAAATCATAGTTTTCCTGTATCGACGTATGAAAGACTGTCGCAAAAAACTCCAGATTCTCCTCCACAGAAAGATCCTGATAAAGCGAGAATCTTCCGGGCATATACCCTACTTTCGTGCGAATCAACTTGTAATCCGTCACCACATCCAGTCCGTTGACAATCGCCGTGCCTTTATCAGCCAGCAATAAAGTAGTCAGAATACGGAATAAAGTACTCTTACCCGCCCCATCGGGACCGATCAGCCCAAAAATTTCTCCCCGCTCTACTGCAAAGGAAACCTCTTTCAATGCCTCTACTTTCCCGTAGTTCTTACTGACTCCCTTTACAACAACTATGGATTCTCCTTTTTCCATACCACACCTCCATACATACCAATCTTCAGCGAACCGTCATTTTTCACGGCAATCTTTACCGCATATACCAGATTGGCACGTTCATTTTTAGTCAGGATAGTTTTGGGAGTAAATTCCGAACGGTCGGAAATCCAGGTGACCACACCGGGATAAGCTTTCTGTTCCGAATTTCCATAATCGGAGTACACAGTCACTTCATCTCCCAGCTTCACCTGAGACAATTGTTCTGAAGTGACATAAGCCCGCAGATACATCCGGTCAATCTCTCCCACTTTAAACAGCGGCTTGCCAACAGATGCCAGTTCTCCCGCTTCCGCATATTTAGCCAGTACCGTACCTTCGATAGGCGACAGGATATGACATTTGTTCAACTGATCTTCAACTTGTACCACTTGTATACCGACCGAATTTCCTTGTTCCGTCAGGCTGTTCGTACTATTCAGCAATGATGATTCCTGTGCAATCAACTGTCGCTGAAGCAAAGCGATCTGCGAATCCCAGTCGTCCAGCTGTTTCTGGTTAGCAGCTCCGGCAGCAAGCAGGTTCTCCACCCGTTTCTTTTCCCGTTGAGCCGTAGCTATTTGTTGTTTGGTAGCAGCTATCTGCTTTGCCAGGTCGGGACGTTGGCTCTCTACCGACTTCATACTTGCTTCCAGTTGCAGCTTCTTCAGATATAATTGGACGGTATCTACCAAACCGACTTCTTCACCGGCTTTCAGCCTTGTTCCTTCCTCTACTTCCAGTCGCAGCAATTTTCCTGACGCTTCAGCAGAAACGGTCACTTCCGTAGCTTCAAATGTTCCCGTTGCATCATAGTCGGGCACTCCATTCCCACAGGCAGCAAACATCCATACCGCCATCCCGTATATTCCTATTTTTGTCATTCGTTTCATATCCGAAAGATTTTATTAATGATTAGTAGTATATTTCAATTGATAAATGCCCATCAGCCGTTGAATCTCATGCATTGCTTTCGCCTGACGTGCAAGGCTCTCATTCGTCAGTTCTCTAAGCATCTCGGTCACCGTCAGCGTACCATTTGCAACTTTGGCTTCCGCAGCCCGACGAATATTAGTACGCAACCGGATAATTTCATCATCATCCTGCATCTGCTTTTCCAACGAACGGATAGACTGATCTTGCTGTGTCATTTCCAGTCGTGTATTAAAAAGAAACACATCCCGATTGCTGTCCAGTTGTTTCCGTTTATTTTCAATCACCCGGCGGTCGTTCTTCAGCGTATACAGACTCCCGAAATTCCACGAAAGCCGGACGCCTGCAATATAATAAGGAGAAAATTCATTCTTCAGCATATTTAATCCCGGATTACCATAAGCTCCCTGCACAAACAAGCCAAAATGAGGGAGATGACGCACATTCAATGCTTTCTCCTGCACCTGCAATCCCGTTCCCTGTGCATCAAACCATGACAGTTCCGGTCGGCGAATGTCACTGACAGCCGAAAGTTCGTTTTGCGGAACAGGCTTTTCAAACACAGTCTCCTGCGAAAGTACCTCTCCTACCAACAACGAAAGCATCTTCAAATAAGCCATGCGCGAAGATATCAACTCTACTCTTTTCTGGCGAGTATTCAATTGCTCCACTTTCACAGCATCCAGATCAGCCTGATTGGCAATCCCATTTTCTACATAAGCCGTAATCTGACGGAAGTTCCTTCCCAGCTCGTCTTGCAACAAGGCATTCTGAGCCAACTGTTCATCCAACATCAGAATTCCAAAATACAGATCATTCACACGGCTATTCAACGAGTACATATCCACGTTCAACTTTTCTCTGTTGATCTCCGCTTCCGCTTCAGTCTGCTTCTTCTGCATCCGGATTCCTCCGCCATCCCATATCTGCTGTTGTAACTCCAACATCACCTGATATTGATCCTTAGACATTCCTTTGATATCCACTCCGGGAATGGCAACAGGTAACTCCGTCACCTCGCTTTGATAAGACGCTTTTGCTGAAAGAGCGAACTGGGGCAAGTATCCTCTCGCCGCATTTTCCAAATTATATTCTTTCGTCTTCTCTATCAAATCATACTGACGCACCAACGGATAGTTGTCCTGCGTTTTCTGCTGACATTCTTCTAATGTTATACGTCTCGCCTGCCCATACATTCCCGTCACAAAGAGCAAGAGCGAAATACTAAAAATGATTCTTTTCATACACCTGTTTTCTATGAATTCTTCAAAAGACAAAGATAGCCGTTTAAGCGATAGCTTCACATTCCGATAGTTGGGAAATATGTCCCGTTAGTTCGATTTATCCTAAAAAAGGAGAAGATTTTGAGGCAATTTCTTATCTTTGCCGGAAAAGAGCAAAGGGAATGGAACAGAAAGAACCTATGGAATTAGGCCTCCAGCTACTGAAGGATATCAATATAGTACGTCACAACGAATTTCGTTTCATCAATGCCGAGTTCGGGTTTGTAACGAGCTTCTCGAAAATGGAAACGACCATTTTCAAAATCGGACAACCTTACCGGTTACAGGAAGGCCGTATCGCAATCATTACCAATGGACGGGCACGAGTTCTCATTAATCTGATCGAGTATATCTTTCGTCCTAATTATATCTCTCTGATCGCCCCGGGCTCTATCATACAAATTATAGAGACCTCCCAAGACTTTGATGCTCATATGATGGCGATAGAGCATAATTTCCTGCCAGTATCCGGTAAAGAAGAATTCTTTGCCCATTTCCTCCAACGGAAAAAGAATCTGCTGCTTCCACTGACTACCACTGAGCAGGTACAAATAGAGAATTTTATAACAGTCATGTGGGATGTATTACAAGAACCTGTATTCAGAAAAGAAGTAATCCAGCATCTATTGGCAGGATTACTATATAATATAGAATATATAGCCAAAAACAAAGGACAGTCCGAGTCGAGCCCATTGACACATCAGAACGATATTTTTCAACGTTTCATCTCTTTGGTCAACACTTATAGCAAGACAGAACGGAACGTCAGTTTTTATGCAGACAAACTTTGCCTTACTCCCCGTTATCTGAATACAGTGATCCGGCAAGCCAGTCAACAAACAGTAATGGACTGGATCAACCAGTCCATTATACTAGAGGCAAAAGTGCTGCTCAAACACAGCAATCGCCTTGTTTATCAAATTTCTGATGAATTAAACTTTCCCAATCCGTCCTTCTTCAGCAAGTTCTTTAAGCGAATGACAGGAATGACGCCTCAGGAATATCAAAAGAATTAAGGATTACTTTGAGAATTCCTTTATTCTCTGTTCCTCATCCAGTTTGCAAATCAGCAGTGTCTGATCCTTCTCGGCAATGATATATCCATCCAGTCCCTGAATAACAACACGCTTCTCTTCACTGGTATGTACGATACAATTCTTGCTTTCATACAGACGGACATCGGGACCTACTGTAGCATTTCCTGATTTATCTTGCGGCAACAGTCCACGAAGCGCTCCCCATGTCCCTAAGTCCGACCAGCCAAAAGAAGCCGGGAGTACATAGATTTCCTGCGCCTTCTCCATGACCGCATAGTCTATAGAAATAGCTTCACAGGTAGGAAATAGCTTTTTAATCGTTTCGTTTTCCTTCTCTGTATAGAAATCCGGGAAAATACGGTCGAAGATTTGCGCTATACCCGGAGCATATACACGCATCACAGAAGTGATAGTGCGTACATTCCATACAAAGATTCCCGCATTCCAAAAATAGCCACCTTCGGCAAGATATCTGTCAGCAGTCTCCCTATCCGGTTTTTCCTTGAATGCATCTACAGTAAAAATCTCCTTGTCAGTCATAATAGAATCTCCGGCGGCAATATATCCATATCCGGTTTCCGGACGAGTCGGTCTGATTCCCAGTGTCACGATAGCACTGCTGTTGTCAGTAAAACGAAGAGCTTTCTCTACTACCCGGCGAAATTCTCCCGTATCAATGACCAATGCATCCGATGGAGTCACCACCACATTGGCATTCGGATGTTTTTTCTTTATTTTCCAGCAAGCATAAGCGATGCAGGGAGCCGTATTCCGCGCACAAGGTTCTGCCAGAATATTACTTTCAGGAATCTCCGGCAATTGCTCCCGGACAATATCAATATATTTCTCGGACGTCACTACCCACACATTCTCCCGTGGGCAGACACCGTCAAAACGATCAGCGGTCAGTTGAATCAACGTACGTCCACATCCCATTACATCAATAAACTGTTTGGGACATTCCGGTGTGCTCATCGGCCAAAAACGGCTGCCGATGCCTCCGGCCATAATTACGATATGATTATCCATGCTCATATTACTCCCCTGTTTTTAGAATATTTTTGAATTGATTGCGCAATTTACACCAATTTGTCCAATCATGCAACTAATGCGCATTAAAAAAAATTCTTACCCGCTTCCTTCAAAAAAGATAGTGTCACTATCACGTTAGTATACTGTCACTATCACCCTGCGATAGTGACAGTATACCGACAGAATAGTGACACTAAAAAAAGCTGTCCCTGAGTATACAGGAACAGCCTTTTCAACTTATTATACAACAACTGATTACATCTTATTTATATTCTTCCCAGCTCTTGATGGCAATATCATCCACAGTCATCGTACAGAAGGCGTTGATAAATGCGCTTGCCAGACGGGCATTCGTAATCAACGGAACATTCAGGTCAATAGCTGCGCGACGGATTTTATATCCATTGTCCAGTTCTCCGGCAGTCAGATTCTTCGGAATGTTGACCACCATGTCGATTTCTTTATTATGAAGCATTTCCAGCGCTTGTGGATGTCCCTCCTCACTCGGCCAGTAGACAAGCGTACTCTCAATACCATTCTCCGCAAAGGTTTTATGAGTACCACCGGTTGCAAATAGCTTGTATCCTTTGTTTACCAACATGCGCGCCGCATCCATCATATCAGCTTTCTGCTTCATTGTACCTGTAGAAAGCAGTATGTTCTTTTTAGGAATGCGGTAGCCGACAGACAACATAGCTTTCAGCACAGCACAGGAAGTATCACTTCCGATACAGCCGACTTCACCCGTAGAAGCCATATCCACTCCCAATACAGGGTCGGCTTTCTGCAAGCGGTTGAAAGAGAACTGCGAAGCCTTTATTCCTACATAGTCCAGTTCAAACAGATTCTTTTCCGGTTTCTCCACAGGAAGTCCAAGCATCACTTTGGTAGCCAGTTCTATGAAGTTTATCTTCAGCACCTTGCTGACAAACGGGAAGGAACGGCTGGCACGCAAATTACACTCGATCACCTTGATATCATTATCTTTTGCCAGATACTGGATATTGAACGGACCGGATATATTCAGCGCCTTGGCAATCTCACGACTAATGCGTTTGATACGGCGGACAGTTTCGACATACAGTTTCTGCGGCGGGAACTGAATGGTAGCGTCACCGGAGTGCACACCGGCAAACTCAATATGTTCGCTGATGGCATAAGCTATGATCTCGCCATTCTGCGCGACAGCATCCATTTCCACTTCCTTCGCATGTTCGATAAACTGGCTTACTACCACCGGATGCTTTTTTGATACATTAGCAGCCAGCTTCAAGAAACGTTCAAGCTCTTCCTGATTGGAACAGACGTTCATCGCAGCCCCCGAAAGCACATAGGACGGACGAACAAGAACCGGAAACCCGACTTCATCGACAAACTCGTTGATATCTTCCAACGATGTCAACTCACGCCAGCGTGGCTGGTCTACGCCGATACGGTCGAGCATTGCAGAGAATTTTTCGCGGTCTTCGGCATTGTCAATGCTCTGGGCGCTTGTTCCCAGTATGTGGATATTCTGAGCATCCAGACGCAAGGCAAGGTTATTCGGAATCTGACCACCGGTAGAGACAATGACACCATGCGGATTTTCCAGTTCAAGAATATCCATTACCCGTTCGAATGTCAGTTCATCAAAGTAGAGACGGTCGCACATATCATAGTCCGTAGATACCGTTTCCGGATTATAATTGATCATCACACTGCGCCAGCCTTCTTTGCGAATGGTATTCAGAGCCTGTACGCCGCACCAGTCAAATTCTACAGAAGAACCGATACGGTAGGCACCGGAACCCAACACGACAATAGACTTATGATCACCCAGATAATGTACATCATTTGCCACTCCGCTATAAGTCAGATACAGATAGTTGGTCTGTGCCGGGTATTCGGCAGCCAGCGTATCGATCTGTTTTACAACCGGAAGAATGCCGGCAGCCTTCCGATATTTGCGGATATACAAGCTTCCATCTTCCATATCACCTTCATAACCAATGGCACGGGCAATCTGAAAATCAGAGAAGCCCTGTTGCTTCGCTTTTCTTAATAGAGAATGGACAAATGGCAATTGACAATTGACAGTTGACAAATGACAATTACCTTGCGGATCTTCGATTGCATGCGCTTCTTTTTCTTTCCTCATTGTCAATTGTCCATTGTCAATTGTCAATTGACGAAGCTCCTTGGAGGTTTGCATGATATTCATCAATTTCTGAAGGAACCATTTATCAATCTTTGTAAGTTCATGCACCTGATCGATGGTATATCCTGCCCGGAAAGCTTTCGAAATTACAAAAATACGTTTATCGGTCGGTTCGCGCAATGCCTTATCGAGATCAGAAATAACCAGTTCCTTGTTTTCTACAAAGCCATGCATTCCCTGTCCGATCATGCGCAGTCCCTTCTGAATAGCTTCTTCAAAAGTACGTCCGATGGCCATCACTTCCCCTACCGATTTCATGGAAGATCCCAATTCCTTGTCTACACCATGGAATTTTCCTAAGTCCCAGCGAGGTATCTTGCATACGACATAATCCAGTGCCGGTTCGAAGAAAGCGGAAGTAGTCTTTGTCACAGAGTTCTTCAAATCAAAGAGTCCGTAGCCGAGTCCTAATTTGGCTGCTACAAAAGCCAACGGATATCCGGTTGCTTTAGAAGCCAAGGCCGAAGAACGGGAAAGACGGGCATTCACTTCAATCACCCGATAATCTTCCGATTCGGGGTCGAAAGCGTACTGAACATTACATTCGCCCACAATACCAATGTGACGGATGATACGTATCGCCAGTTCGCGGAGTTTATGATATTCACTGTTAGTCAGCGTCTGGGAGGGAGCAATAACAATTGATTCACCGGTATGGATACCCAGCGGGTCAAAGTTCTCCATATTACAAACCGTGATACAGTTGTCGAAACGGTCGCGCACCACTTCATATTCTACTTCTTTCCATCCGCGAAGCGATTTCTCGACCAGCACTTGCGGAGAGAAAGAGAAGGCTTTTTCTACCAGCACATCCAGTTGTTCCTCATTATCACAGAAACCGGAGCCCAGACCACCCAATGCATAAGCGGCACGGACAATGACCGGATATCCCAGTTCCTTCGCAGCACGGCGCGCATCTTCTGCATTTTCTACAGCTTCACTTTTAATGGTCTTTACATTAATTTCGTTCAGTTTCTGCACGAAGAGTTCACGGTCTTCCGTGTCCATAATGGCCTGTACCGGAGTACCGAGCACTTTAACATTATATTTCTCAAGGATTCCTTCTTTGTATAAAGCAACGCCACAGTTCAGCGCAGTCTGTCCGCCGAATGCCAGCATAATACCCTCCGGCTTCTCTTTCTGAATCACTTTTTCCACGAAATACGGAGTGACCGGAAGGAAATAAATTTGATCTGCTACTCCTTCAGAGGTCTGTACCGTAGCAATGTTCGGATTGATAAGAATGGTTTCAATCCCTTCTTCTTTCAAGGCTTTGAGCGCCTGCGAACCGGAATAGTCGAACTCACCGGCCTCACCGATTTTTAAGGCACCGGAACCCAGCAGCAATACTTTCTTTATATTTTCTTTCATGATGGTCGGTTATTTTAGCAGGTTTACAAATTCGTCGAACAAGAATGCCGTATCCGTAGGACCACTCGCAGCTTCCGGATGGAACTGTGCGGAGAACCAGGGATTTTTCTTGTGCCTGATTCCTTCGTTGGAGCCATCATTCATATTGATGAACAGCGGTTCCCAATCTGCACCCAGCGTATTGTTATCCACGGCATAACCATGATTCTGTGAAGTAATGAAACAGCGTTCCGTTCCTACCATGCGTACCGGTTGGTTATGGCTGCGGTGTCCATATTTAAGTTTGTAAATCTTTGCCCCTCCGGCTTTCGAAAGCAACTGGTTTCCCATGCAGATTCCAAAGATAGGAAGTTTCTCGTTTGCCATTGCTTTGCGAATATTCTGTACAGCTGCATCGCAGGTATCCGGATCACCCGGTCCGTTGGATATAAACAACCCGTCAAATTCAAGTCCGTTGAAATCATAGTCCCATGGTACGCGAATAACTTCCACATTCCGTTTCAGCAAGCAACGGATTATATTTGTCTTGACTCCGCAATCCACCAGAAGTACTTTTTTCAATTGACAATTGACAGTTGACAATTGACAATTAAGCTGCGCAATGGGCATGGTTAATGGAAAAGAACGGGATGTCCCGTCAGGAAGATAGGAAATTATTTCTTTGCAGGAAACACGGTCTACGTAATTCACGGCAGCGTAATTGTCAATTGTCAATTGTCCATTGTCAATTGGATTGTCGAAGACAATCTTTCCCATCATCACTCCGTGTTCACGAAGTATTTTGGTCAGTTCACGCGTATCGATGCCCGTGATACCCGGCACTTGTTCACGTTTCAACCATTCACCCAAACTTTCCACTGCATTCCAGTGGCTATATTCATAAGAATAGTCACTTACGATAATCGCTTCCGCATGTATTTTCTCACTTTCCATAAAAGTGGCGAGTCCATTCGGTTCGATGGTAAAAGGAGGAACTCCATAGTTTCCTACCAGAGGATAGGTAAGAGTCATCAGCTGTCCGGCGTAGGAAGGGTCAGTGAGGCTCTCCGGATATCCGGTCATGGCGGTATTGAAAACTACTTCGCCCGCCACCGGCTTCTCGTAACCAAACGACTTACCGGAAAACCGGCTCCCGTCGTCAAGGATTAATGTCACATTTCTCATTCTTATTTCTGAATCGTTGTATGGTTGTTAGAATTGATACATCTGCTCAATGTAGTTGATGAATGCCTGATTCACCATTTTCACACCACCCGGCGTAGGATAATTGCCACTGAAATACCAGTCCCCCAGGTGGTTCGGACAGGCTTCATGAAGCCCTTCCAACGGTTGGTAGACAATTTCCACTTTGGCTTTCGTTCCCTTCGGTGTCAGCAGTTCCACCATTTTGGCAGATATTTCTTCATCCGTAAATGGGGCATAAATTTCTTTCACATAGTTTACCATCTGCTCTTTCGGCAAGCCGACCTGATCTTTGGACTTCCGGTAAGCCGCAGCAATGACATCTTTCATATCACGTTCTTTCAACAATTCGATGGCCGCTCTGAAAGCGATGAACTCGCTCATCTTTGCCATATCGATCCCATAATAATCCGGGTAACGAACTTGCGGTGAAGAGGATACAATCACTATCTTCTTCGGACCAAGACGGTCGAGAATACCGATAATACTTTGCTTCAAGGTAGTACCACGCACAATACTGTCATCGATAATCACCAAATTATCGACACCGGAGACAAGGCTTCCGTAAGTAATGTCATATACGTGAGCAGCCAGATCATTCCGACTGTTTCCCTCTGCAATAAAGGTACGGAGCTTTATGTCTTTTATAGCCACTTTCTCACTGCGGATACGGCGGGAAAGAATAACTTCCAGCTCCTCCATACAGGGATTGTGTCCCAATGCAGCAATCTGGCGTACCTTTTCTTCATTCAGATAATCATCCAGCCCCTGCAACATTCCGTAGAAAGCAACTTCAGCCGTGTTGGGGATAAACGAGAAAACGGTATGATCGATATCGTTATGAATGGCTTTCAAAATTCTGGGAATCAGTTTTTCTCCCAAAAGTTTCCTTTCTCTATAGATATCGACATCACTTCCACGGGAGAAGTAAATACGCTCAAAGGAGCAAGCGCGTCTTTCGCGTGGCTTATTGATCTGCGATGTCCGTAGCTTGCCTTCTTTACTGATAAGCAATGCCTGTCCGGGTTGCAGTTCTTTGATTTCTTCCACAGGAACATTCAGAGCTGTCTGAATCACCGGACGCTCGGAAGCCAATACGGCAATTTCATCATCCTGATACCAGAAAGCCGGACGGATACCCCACGGGTCACGGATAGCAAAAGACTCGCCGCTTCCGGTAAGACCGCAGATCACATATCCCCCGTCCCACTCACGGCTGGAAGTACGCAGCACGTTCGCCAGCTCGATATGTTCTTCTATATAGTGAGTGATCCCCATGCCCGTCAGTCCTTCGGCTTCGGCAAGATTGAAGAGGCGTTCCACTTCACGGTCAAGGCGATGGCCTACCTGTTCCAACATGATATAGGTGTCGGCATACTTACGGGGATGCTGTCCGATAGCGGTGATACGGGCAAATATTTCATCGACATTCGTCATATTGAAGTTTCCGCAGAGAGCCAGATTCTTGGCACGCCAGTTGTTTCTTCGCAAAAACGGATGTACATAGGAAATTCCGGATTTTCCGGTGGTGGAATAACGCAGATGCCCCATGTATGCTTCACCGGCAAAAGGTAAAGTACGTTTGGCGAAAGCTGCATCATGCAATTGTTCGGAAGTCAGGTCTTTAAAATTACTTTGTACGTTTTCAAAGATTTCAGTGATAGCACCGGAACCTAATGCACGTTCACGAAACATATATTCTTCACCCGGATTTGCTTCCAGTTTCACACATGCCAGTCCTGCTCCTTCCTGTCCCCGATTGTGCTGTTTCTCCATTAACAGATAGAGTTTGTTGAGACCGTACATCCATGTTCCGTACTTTTTCTCGTAATACTCCAGAGGTTTGAGCAGCCGTATCATGGCAACGCCACATTCATGTTTCAATTGTTCCATCTAATTTATTTACTATTTAATCATTCCACAGTTACCGACTTTGCCAGATTTCTAGGTTGGTCTACATCCATTCCTTTGCACACCGCAATGTGATAAGCAAGCAATTGGAGAGGTACCGTAGTAATTAACGGATCAAGGCACTCGATTGTTTCCGGAAGTTCGATACTGCAATCGGCTATTTTACTGATCACTGTATCTCCCTTAGTTACAAATGCAATTACCCGGCCTTTTCGTGCCTTGATTTCCTGAATATTGCTCAGTACTTTCTCGTACAGTCCGTTCTGGGTAGCAATGACGACTACCGGCATTTCAGCATCAATCAAGGCAATCGGTCCGTGTTTCATTTCGGCAGCCGGATAACCTTCGGCGTGAATATACGATATTTCTTTCAATTTCAACGCACCTTCCAAAGCAACAGGATAACTATATCCGCGTCCGAGGTAAATAAAGTTATGCGCATAGGTGAAAGTTTTTGATAATTCCGCCAACTTATCATTCAGCTTCAGCACCTCCTTCATTTTTTCGGGAATATTGTTCAGTTCCTGCACAATTGTGAGATAATGCGCCTCATCCAGCGTACCTTTCTCTTTGGCGAGAGTTAATGCCAACATTGTCAGTACACTCACCTGTCCTGTAAATGCTTTGGTAGAAGCTACTCCAATCTCCGGGCCGACGTGGATATACGAACCTGTATGAGTGGCACGGGGAATAGAGGAACCAATCGCGTTGCATATACCATATATAAAAGCACCGCGACTTTTCGCCAGTTCTACTGCCGCCAGTGTATCCGCCGTTTCTCCACTTTGCGAAATGGCAATCACCACATCATGCTCGTCGATCACCGGATCACGATAACGAAATTCGGAAGCATACTCCACTTCTACCGGAATACGGCAGAAACTTTCAATCAGGTGTTTACCGATCAGTCCCGCATGCCAGGAAGTACCACAAGCCACAATGACAAAGCGTTTGGCATTCAGCAACTTCTCTTTATAGTCAATCACGGCCGAAAGCACCACATTATTCGCTTCCACATTGATACGTCCGCGCATACAATCACGGATACAGTCCGGCTGCTCAAAAATCTCCTTCAGCATAAAATGCGGATAGCCCCCTTTATCCAGCTGTCCGAGGTTCAACTCTACCTTTTTCACTTCGGGGGTCATTTCCACATTATTCAGATTGACTACCTTCAATTCTTTTCCCCGGTTGATCACCGCTATCTCACCATCTTCCAGATATACTACCTTATCTGTATATTCTACAATCGGCGTGGCATCCGACGCCAGAAAAAATTCCTCTTCACCAATACCTACCACCAGCGGACTGCTTTTGCGGGCCGCAATAATTTCCTCCGGGTGCTCCTTATCAAGAATCGCAATCGCATAAGCACCAATCACCTCGCCCAATGCCAACTGAACGGCAGTGAGCAAATCAACCTGATGGGTAACTTTCATATATTCGATTAGTTGAACAAGCACCTCGGTATCGGTACTACTTTTAAAGGTGTAACCTTTGGCCTGAAGTTTTTCTTTGAGAACGGCGTAGTTTTCAATGATACCGTTGTGAATGAGAGCGAGCTTTTCGGAAGAAGAATAATGAGGATGGGCATTAGCTGAACAAGGTTCCCCGTGTGTAGCCCAACGGGTATGGGCAATTCCGACTGTACCGGAAATATCTTTGTGTGTGACGAAATTTTCGAGTTCGGAGACTTTTCCTTTCGTCTTGTACACATTTAATTGTTGGTTATCACTGATCAATGCTACCCCTGCACTGTCATATCCACGATACTCCAGCCGCTTCAACCCTTTAATAAGGATGGGGTAGGCTTTTCTTTTACCAATATAGCCTACTATTCCACACATATTATGATATTTTTATTTCGGTTGCAAATATACGAATTCCAAATGACATAAAGATAAATTTTCCTATATTTATTTGACATAAGCACATAAAAAAGTTGTAAACACATCAAAAAGTTAAATAATATATTATTTTTAGCTCAAAAAGAAACAAGTTACAATCAGAATAAAATAAAAGCAAACAACTAATAAATTTGATACAAATCCGCAGATTTTGATTACAATCTAAAAGAATAAAGAGCAGGCTTTTTATTTCGTGTTACACAAAACTAACAAAATACTATCATTATGAAATTAAATCATTAATTTTGCCGAACATTTTGATAGAATAAATAGGTATTATCATACAATAAAGCTAGAAAGAATGAAAAAACAAGAACTTTTTAACAACGCAACAGAAGGATTCACCTACCAACGAGCACCTCAACAGACGGGGTTGTACGACGCGGCATACGAACACGATGCCTGCGGAGTTGGCATGCTGGTGGACATTCACGGAAAAAAGTCACACGACCTTGTTGAGTCGGCTTTAAAAGTATTGGAGAACATGCGCCACCGTGGTGCTGAAGGGGCGGATAACAAAACCGGAGACGGTGCAGGTATTATGTTACAGATTCCGCATGAGTTTATTTTACTGCAAGGCATTCCTGTTCCCGAAAAAGGACGCTATGGTACCGGCCTGCTTTTTCTGCCGAAAAATGAGGAAGACCAGGCAGCTATTTTAAGTATCATTATTGAGGAAATAGAGAAAGAAGGACTTACATTGATGCACTTGCGCAATGTACCTACCTGCCCGGAAATTCTGGGTGAAGCAGCTCTGGCTAATGAACCGGACATCAAACAGGTATTCATCACCGGATTTACGGAAACGGAAGCTGCCGACCGCAAATTGTATCTGATCCGTAAGCGGATAGAGAATAAAGTCAGATTGTCAGCCATTCCGACAAGAAATGATTTTTATGTCGTTTCGCTCTCTACCAAGAGTATTATATATAAAGGTATGCTTTCGTCATTGCAGCTACGCAACTATTATCCCGATCTGACGAACAGCTATTTTACCAGTGGACTGGCACTGGTACACTCCCGTTTCAGTACCAACACATTCCCGACATGGGGATTGGCACAACCCTTCCGTTTGTTGGCCCACAACGGCGAAATCAATACGATTCGCGGCAACCGCGGATGGATGGAGGCCCGTGAAAGTGTACTCTCCACTCCTGATCTGGGAGATATCAAAGAGATCCGACCGATTATACAGCCGGGCATGAGTGACAGCGCTTCTCTGGACAATGTGCTGGAGTTTCTGGTTATGTCGGGATTAAGCCTGCCACATGCCATGGCAATGCTCGTACCGGAATCTTTCAACGAGAAAAACCCGATCAGCGAGGACCTGAAATCTTTCTATGAGTATCATTCTATCCTGATGGAACCATGGGACGGACCGGCAGCCCTGCTCTTCAGTGACGGACGTTTTGCCGGTGGTATGCTCGACCGTAACGGTCTGCGCCCTGCCCGCTATCTGATCACTAAAAACGACCTGATGGTAGTTGCCTCCGAAGTAGGTGTAATGGACTTCGAACCGGGAGACATAAAAGAAAAAGGACGCCTGCAACCGGGAAAGATTCTGCTGATTGATACAAAAAAAGGAGAAATCTACTATGACGGTGAATTGAAAAAACAACTTGCCGAAGCGAAACCGTACCGTACGTGGTTGTCGACCAACCGTATCGAACTGGATGAACTGAAAAGCGGGCGCAAAGTACCTCATCACGTAGAAAATTATAACCGGATGCTCCGTACTTTCGGCTACTCCAAAGAGGACATCGAACGGTTGATTATGCCGATGGCAAGCACAGGTGCGGAACCGATTCATTCAATGGGGAATGATACGCCTTTAGCTGTACTCTCCGATAAACCTCAGTTGTTTTACAACTATTTTCGCCAGCAATTCGCACAAGTGACTAATCCACCGATCGACCCGCTACGTGAGGAACTCGTCATGTCTCTGACGGAATATATCGGAGCGGTAGGCATGAACATTCTGACTCCCAGTGAAAGCCATTGCAAAATGGTACGTCTGAATCATCCGATTCTAAGCAACACACAGCTGGATATTCTCTGCAATATCCGCTACAAGGGTTTCAAGACTGTGAAATTGCCGATGTTGTTTGAAGTATCGAAAAGAAAAGCCGGCTTGCAGGAAGCACTGAACAGGCTGTGCAAAATGGCGGAAGAGTCGGTAACGGAAGGTGTAAACTACATTGTGCTGACCGACCGTGAGGTAGATGCCACCCATGCGGTAATCCCTTCATTGCTGGCAGTAAGCGCCGTTCACCATCATCTGATTTCCGTAGGCAAACGTGTTCAGACAGCTTTGATTGTAGAAAGCGGAGAAATACGTGAAGTTATGCACGCTGCCTTATTGCTCGGCTTCGGAGCAAGCGCACTGAATCCATATATGGCATTTGCTATCCTCGACAAGTTGGTGAAGGACAAAGATATTCAGCTGGATTATGCTACAGCAGAGAAAAACTATATCAAATCTATCTGCAAAGGTCTGTTCAAGATCATGAGCAAGATGGGTATCTCCACCATCCGCTCTTATCGTGGTGCGAAAATTTTCGAAGCTGTCGGGCTCAGTGAGGAATTGAGTAAGGCTTACTTTGGTGGAATCGGGTCACCAATCGGAGGTATTCGTCTGGAAGAGGTAGCCAAAGACGCAATCGCTTTCCACGATGAAGGTATCCGGGAGGTGAAGAGTGAAGAGTTACTGAATAGAGGATTGTATGCCTTCCGGAAAGACGGAGAAAAACATGCATGGAATCCGGAAACAATCAGCACGTTGCAACTGGCTACCCGCTTAGGCAGCTACAAGAAATTCAAAGAGTTCACTCATTTGGCAGACGATAAGGAGAGTCCTATTTTTCTGCGTGATTTCCTGAGTTTCCGTCGCAATCCTATCTCTATCGACCGAGTGGAACCTATAGAGAATATCCTCCGACGTTTTGTGACGGGTGCCATGTCTTTCGGTTCTATCAGCAAGGAAGCCCACGAAGCGATGGCAATTGCCATGAACACCATCCATGGACGCAGCAACACAGGGGAAGGTGGTGAAGACGCTTCCCGTTTCCACCCGCTGCCGGACGGAACTTCCATGCGAAGCGCCATCAAACAGGTAGCTTCCGGACGCTTTGGTGTCACCGCCGAATATCTGGTTAATGCTGATGAAATACAGATTAAAATAGCTCAGGGAGCCAAACCGGGTGAAGGCGGACAGCTTCCGGGATTCAAAGTGAACGATGTGATTGCCAAGACACGCCACTCCATTCCGGGGATCTCGCTGATTTCTCCTCCTCCCCACCATGATATTTATTCCATCGAGGATTTGGCACAATTGATATTTGACTTGAAAAACGTGAATCCACAAGCCAAAATCAGTGTCAAACTGGTGGCAGAAAGTGGAGTCGGCACAATCGCCGCGGGTGTGGCAAAGGCAAAAGCGGATTTGATTGTCATTTCCGGTGCCGAAGGCGGTACGGGAGCCTCTCCTGCTTCATCCATCCGCTATGCAGGTATTTCTCCGGAATTGGGATTGAGCGAGACACAACAGACACTGGTTCTGAACGGCCTGCGCGGACAAGTCGTTCTGCAAGCCGACGGACAATTGAAAACCGGACGCGATATTATTTTAATGGCATTGATGGGAGCCGAGGAATATGGTTTCGCTACTTCCGCACTGATCGTATTGGGATGTGTGATGATGCGTAAATGTCATCAGAATACTTGTCCGGTAGGTGTAGCTACTCAGAACGAAGAATTACGCAAACGTTTTCACGGACGTAGTGAATATCTGGTCAACTTCTTCACATTCCTGGCACAGGAAGTCCGTGAATATCTCGCAGAAATGGGATTTACCAAGATGGATGACATCATCGGACGCACAGACCTGATTGAACGCAAATCCGTTGCGGGTGATCCGAACCCGAAGCATGCCTTGATCGACTTCACCAAATTACTGGCACGTATAGACAACAGTGCGGCTATCCGTCACGTCACCGATCAGGAGCACGGCATTTCGACCGTAAAGGATGTGACAATCATAGACGCTGCCCAAGAGGCGATTGAACACGAAAAAGAAGTTTCGCTGGAATATACGATTGCCAATACGGACCGGGCGACAGGTGCCATGCTCTCCGGTGTCATTGCCAAGAAGTACGGAGAAAAAGGCTTGCCGGAACATACCTTGAATGTAAAGTTCAAAGGTTCTGCGGGACAGTCATTCGGCGCTTTTCTGGTGCCGGGCGTAAATTTCAAGCTGGAAGGTGAAGCCAATGATTACCTGGGTAAAGGTTTGAGTGGCGGACGTATCGCCGTCCTGCCTCCTATCCGCAGCAACTTCGAAGCCGAGAAGAACACAATTGCAGGTAATACCCTGCTTTATGGGGCAACCAGTGGCGAGGTATACATCAATGGGCGTGCCGGCGAACGTTTCGCCGTACGTAATTCGGGAGCTGTCGCTGTAGTAGAAGGTGTAGGCGACCATTGCTGTGAATATATGACCGGAGGCCGCGTAGTGGTTCTGGGACAAACGGGACGAAATTTTGCAGCTGGTATGAGCGGCGGTGTAGCTTATGTGTGGAACAAAGACGGCAATTTCGATTATTTCTGCAACATGGAGATGGTAGAATTATCACTGATCGAAGAGGCCAGTTACCGAAAAGAACTGCACGAACTGATTCGACAGCACTATCTGTACACCGGTTCGAAACTGGCACGTACCATGCTCGATGACTGGAACCATTATGCCGATCAGTTTATTCAGGTAGTACCTATCGAATATAAAAAGGTGCTACAGGAAGAGCAGATGAGAAAGTTACAGCAGAAAATTGCAGATATGCAGAGAGACTATTAATTCAAGTAATAGGTATCAGGTATTAACGATGCAGAAGGCTACGGCTAATACTTAATACCTAACACTTAATATTTAAGATTAAAGAAAATGGGAGATCCAAAAGCATTTTTAAATATACCTCGCCAGGAAGCGGGATACCGCCCCATAAGCGAGCGCATCACTGACTATAGTCAGGTAGAACAGACATTGAATACAAACAGCCGCAAGTTGCAGGCTTCCCGCTGTATGGACTGTGGCGTACCATTCTGCCATTGGGCATGTCCGATAGGCAACAAACAGCCGGAATGGCAGGACGCATTATACAAAGGAAAATGGAAAAAAGCGTATGAAATTTTATCCTCAACCTGCGACTTTCCGGAATTTACCGGACGTATATGCCCTGCCCTTTGCGAAAAGTCCTGTGTGCTGAAACTATCCTGCGACCAGCCGGTGACGATTCGCGAGAATGAAGCGGCTATCGTAGAAGCCGCTTTTCGTGAAGGATATATACAGGTACAAACACCCCGAAGAAACGGAAAAAGTGTAGCAGTGATCGGTGCCGGTCCTGCCGGACTGGTAACTGCCAATCAGTTGAACCAGAAAGGTTACACCGTCACCCTGTTTGATAAGGACGAAGCACCGGGAGGATTGTTACGTTTCGGCATTCCAAATTTCAAACTGGATAAAAATGTCATTGACCGGCGTATGAAAATATTGGCAGCAGAAGGTATCCGGTTTGAGATGGGAGTAGAAGTAGACGTCCATCATTTGCCGAAAGGTTTTGACGCTTACTGCATTTGTACCGGAACCCCCGTTGCCCGTGACTTGAGTATTCCGGGACGTGAACTGAAAGGTATTCACTTTGCACTCGAAATGCTGGCACAGCAAAACCGGACTCTGGAAGGTCAGACTTTCGCAAAGGATAAGTTAGTGAACGCTAAAGGCAAAAAGGTACTTGTCATCGGTGGCGGCGATACCGGATCAGACTGTATCGGAACCAGTGTACGACAGGGAGCAACCAGTGTTACACAAATTGAAATCATGCCCAAACCGCCCGTAGGTCACAATCCGGCTACTCCGTGGCCTCAATGGCCTGTAGTATTTAAAACGACTTCCAGCCACGAAGAAGGTTGTACACGTCGCTGGTGCCTGGCCTCCAACCAGTTCCTCGGGAAAGACGGTAAGGTTACAGGTGTAGAAGTGGAAGAGGTGGAATGGACTCCGACAGCAGACGGCGGACGTCCAACGATGAAGCCTACAGGCAAGAAGGAAGTAATCGAGGCGGATCTGGTACTATTGGCTATGGGATTCCTGAAACCGGAGCAACCTAAATTCCCGGAAAACGTATTCGTTGCCGGAGATGCGGATACAGGCGCAAGTCTGGTAGTACGGGCTATGGCAGGAGGACGGGCGGCAGCAGCTAAGATAGATGATTACCTGACCAAATAGTACTACGACAGGTAATAAGAAAAAGTTGGATTACTATGATTCTTTCGTTCCACCTGGGTAGAACGAAAGAAAAACCTAGGTGGAACGAAAGAATTATAACCAATCCATTTAAAAAGAATAGCGAGAAAACAATATATTATATAACCCCCAAACACTTAAAGTTATGTGTGGAATAGCAGGTATACTCAACATAAAAGTTCAGACTAAGGAACTAAGAAGCAAAGCACTGAAAATGGCTCAGAAAATCCGTCACCGCGGACCGGACTGGAGTGGCATCTACGTAGGCGGAAGCGCCATTCTGACACACGAGCGTCTCTCCATCGTTGACCCGCAAAGTGGCGGGCAACCCCTCTACTCTCCCGATCGCAAACAAGTGCTTGCCGTAAATGGCGAAATCTACAACCACCGTGATATCCGTGCAAAATATGCCGGTAAATACAACTTCCAAACAGGAAGTGACTGCGAAGTAATCCTTGCTTTATACAAAGATAAAGGCATTCATTTCCTGGAAGATATCAACGGTATCTTTGCTTTCGTTCTTTATGATGAAGAAAAAGACGAATTCCTGATTGCCCGGGACCCTATCGGTGTCATACCTTTATATATAGGGAAAGACAAGGATGGAAAAATCTATTTTGGCAGTGAGCTGAAAGCACTCGAAGGCTTCTGTGAAAAATACGAGACGTTCCTCCCGGGACATTACTTTTATAGTAAAGAGGGGAAAATGAAACGTTGGTATACCCGTGAATGGACAGACTACGAAGTTGTAAAAAACAACGGAGCCAAAGCCTATGACGTAAAAGAAGCATTGGAAGATGCTGTTCATCGCCAGTTGATGAGTGATGTTCCTTATGGAGTCCTTCTTTCAGGCGGGCTAGATAGCTCCGTCATTTCCGCTATCGCCAAGAAATATGCAGCAAAACGTATCGAAACAGACGGAGCAAGTGACGCTTGGTGGCCTCAACTCCACTCCTTTGCTATCGGACTAAAAGGGGCACCCGATTTGAGCAAGGCACGTGAAGTGGCAGAATACATCGGTACGGTTCATCACGAAATTAATTATACGGTTCAGGAAGGACTGGACGCTATCCGGGATGTCATTTATTTTATCGAGACATATGATGTGACTACTGTACGTGCTTCTACCCCTATGTATTTGCTGGCACGTGTTATCAAATCAATGGGAATCAAAATGGTGCTGAGCGGTGAAGGGGCCGATGAAGTTTTCGGAGGCTATCTTTACTTCCATAAAGCCCCTACTCCACAGGCTTTCCACGAGGAAACCGTACGCAAGCTCTCAAAACTTCACATGTACGACTGCCTCCGTGCCAACAAAAGTCTGTCTGCCTGGGGTGTAGAAGGACGTGTTCCCTTTCTGGATAAAGAATTTCTGGATGTGGCAATGACTTTGAATCCGAAGGCTAAAATGTGTCCCGGTAAAGAGATCGAAAAACGAATTGTACGTGAAGCTTTTGCCGACATGTTGCCGGAAAGCGTGGCATGGAGGCAGAAAGAACAGTTCAGCGATGGTGTAGGATATTCATGGATTGATACATTAAGAGAAATGACAGCTGCTGCCGTCAGCGACGAACAGATGAAACATGCAGCCGAACGTTTCCCGATCAACACCCCACAGAACAAGGAAGAATATTATTACCGGAGTATTTTTGAAGAGTATTTCCCCAGTGAAAGTGCGGCACGCAGCGTACCGAGCGTACCCAGTGTAGCATGTTCCACAGCAGAAGCAC
Organism: Bacteroides sp. HMSC067B03; assembly: GCF_001811315.1. Taxonomy (NCBI): domain Bacteria; kingdom Pseudomonadati; phylum Bacteroidota; class Bacteroidia; order Bacteroidales; family Bacteroidaceae; genus Bacteroides; species Bacteroides sp. HMSC067B03. The sequence goes on from NZ_KV804450.1 coordinate 60,749, forward strand.
TCGCATGGGATGCAGCTTTCAAAAATTTAAATGAGCCAAGCGGCAGAGCGGTAAAAGGAATACATGAAGAGGCTTATGACGAACGGATAAAATAAATCGGTTGAAAAATGATAGATGTCTGAAATAAACTCATACCTTTGAGAATATATTTATCATCTATCATTCAATAAACAAATGAACATTAAGTTTTTATGGTGCTGGTGCATCTTTTCCTTGCTAAGTATTACTTCTGCATTCTCTACTTCACAAGAATCAGAAATACTATTCATAGACGGAGTGAAATGGGATATGCTGGCCCAACCGATTGACATAGATTCCATACATAACACTAAATTCAGAGAATTTTTGCCCAAAGAGCGACATTGGACGACTGCAAACTGGGACGGATATACAGGAGTCTGGGAAATAAAGAATAATCAATTGTACCTTCAAAAGGTCATTATTGAAATATCGGAAAACCATAGCACAGAAAAGAGAGAAGTTAAGGGAATAGATTCTTTTTTTAGTGAATATAAAACAGACGATGGAATCTTTGCTTCCTGGTTTAGCGGAAAAGTACGGTTAGGCCGGGGTGATATTATACGTTTTGGTGCCGGAGGTTTCGACAGAAACTACATGGAGGAGTGTGTATTGACTATCAAAGACGGTGTTGTCACAGATAAAGTGTTTTATCACAATAGCCGAAAGGAAGGGATCAAGCTATTACAAATCAGAGATAGTCTACAGGCACATTTCCCTTGGGAAAAGTTCCCCGAAATAAGCGGAAAAAGACATATTATCTTTTTATCTGATTTCGATTTATCCGCTGACGGACACTATATAGACAGCAATGTCAAAATCCGACTGGATAAAGTCATGACCGAAGACCAGAGCCATCCGATAATAACAGCCATCAAAAAGAAGCTAAAAGAAATCTATCCTTGGGAGGTTTTATATATTAATGGGAAATACCGTCCGGAATATCAACATTTCACTTTCCCTATTATCATCAAAAGCTCAAATGATGAAACTCCTGATTAGTTGTCATTATCTTCTCCATAGATGATATCGGCCAATGTTTATTCATCAGTTTGTAAAGTCAAGAATAAAAAGTCTATATTTCTATGCATAAAAGCAGCCAATTAACGCAGATTAGCATAATAACAAGCTAATCTGTGTTTTATTTTTTATATTTTTGGACTCATAAACTCTTTAAACGTACTATCAATGAAAATAAAAAGAATTATTCTAATGGCCGCCCTTATCATTTCAGTAGCTAGCGTTCAAGCACAAAAGTCACAGGTTATCGCTCATCGTGGCTATTGGAAAACAGCAGGTTCTGCCCAAAACAGCATCACATCTTTGCAAAAGGCGGATTCTATACATTGCTATGGTTCCGAATTTGATGTATGGCTTGCCAAAGACAATAAGCTGGTTGTCAACCACGATCCTGTCTACAAGATGAAATACATGGAATATTCCAAGGGAGATGCTCTTACAGGATTGAAACTATCAAACGGAGAAAATCTGCCCAGCCTGCAAAAATATCTGGAAGCCGGCAAAAAATGCAATACTAAGCTAATACTTGAACTGAAAGCGCATAACAGCAAAAAACGTGAAACAAAAGCCGTACAGGAAATCCTTGCCATGGTGAAAAAGATGGGACTGGAAGATCGTATGGAATATATCACTTTCTCGCTGCACGCAATGAAAGAGTTTATCCGTCTGGCACCTGCCGGAACCCCGGTATTCTACCTCAACGGAGAACTATCTCCCAAAGAACTGAAAGACCTCGGCGCTGCCGGACTTGACTACCACATGGGAGTAATCAAAAAACATCCCGAATGGATCAAAGAAGCACATGATCTCGGATTGAAAGTCAATGTCTGGACGGTAGACAAAGCAGAAGACATGAAGTGGCTGATTGACCAGAAGGTGGATTTCATTACGACCAATGAACCGATTGTGGCACAAGATATGCTAAAATAATCACTCACAGAAAATTTCTAAGAGCTAAAACAATATTAAGCACCATCATGCAGTAAACCAATATGCATGATGGTGCTTTTTACATAAAATCCCAATAGAAGCTATTTGAAATCTTCCAATACCTCTTTCAACTCTTCTACCGTCAACTCACCTACTTGCCTCCACAGTTCATGTCCTTTATGCAATAGGAGGAAAGCAGGTACCGTCTCAATATTATATGAATCGGCTACGGCTTTATCTCCTTCAATGTTCACATTTACCAGTTCTATCACTCTCTGCTCATAAGTGCGGAGCACAGGTCCTATCCATTCATAATGAGGCGACCAGTCAGCGTAAAACACAACCAATACCAAATGATTGCTCTGTGCGGCAACTTCCAATTGTTTCTCTATATCCATATCTCCTACATTTATTATGTTATTGTTAGGAAGAGAACAATGAATATATAAAAAAGGTTCTTCTCCATATTCGATAAACAATATGTCATACAAATAAGCAAATTCACTTTCATATCGTCAAAACCAAAAGAAGTCATTTCTTGTTTTTATAGTAATATACAGGAGAAATTGACTATAAAATCCTCATATATTATGAAAAGATATGCAAAACGAATCCACCAAATAATAATTTATCAAAATAAGCACATGTAAAATTTCAGATTAACACTAAAGATCCCTGTATACAAATCAATTGAAAGTTTGATAAAAATAAATAGATATTAGACATACTTTCAACTAAAACATAAAGCAAAAAGTCATATCTTTGCATCGTAATAAAACAAAAGGTTACAACAATCAATAAATAAGGATCAAAATGACAAATACAATAAAATTTACCAAAATGCACGGGGCAGGAAATGACTACATCTATGTAGATACTACCAGATATCCGATAGCAGATCCTGAAAAGAAGGCGATTGCATGGAGCAGATTCCATACGGGAATCGGAAGTGACGGACTTATATTGATTGGTACTTCTGACAAAGCTGATTTCAGCATGCGTATATTCAATGCAGATGGTTCCGAAGCGATGATGTGCGGTAACGGAAGTCGGTGTGTAGGCAAATATGTATATGAGTACGGATTGACGGATAAGACAGAAATCACCCTTGATACATTGTCAGGTATTAAAATCCTGAAACTACATATAAATGGAAAAGCGGTTAGCGCAGTCACGGTAGATATGGGGAGTCCACTGGAAACAGGTGAAGTCTGTTTTGGAAAAGAATATCCTTTCCGGTCTACCCAAGTATCAATGGGAAATCCTCATCTGGTTACTTTTGTAGAAGATATCTCTCAGATCGATCTGCCGAAAATAGGCCCTGAGCTAGAAAAATATCATCTCTTCCCGGACAGGACAAATGTAGAATTCGCCCAAGTAATTGGGAAAGATACCATACGAATGAGAGTATGGGAAAGAGGATCGGGAATAACTCAAGCCTGCGGAACAGGTGCGTGCGCAACAGCAGTAGCAGCCTGTATCAACGGACTTGCAGGAAGAAAAAGCGATATTATAATGGACGGAGGAACTGTCACTATCGAATGGGAAGAAGCCTCGGGACATATATTAATGACAGGACCGGCAACCAAAGTTTTCGATGGAGAAATAGAAGCAGACAACGGCCAACCCAAATAGGCTGATGAAATAAGCGTTTCCGAACAATCAATTAAAGATAAGAATATAGCAAAACTTAAAACAATAACAATATGGCATTAGTAAACGAACATTTCTTAAAACTACCGGGAAGCTATTTATTCTCGGATATAGCGAAAAAGGTAAATACGTTCAAAATAACGCACCCTAAACAGGATATCATCCGGTTAGGTATCGGAGATGTCACCCAGCCGCTTCCCCAAGCCTGTATCGAAGCTATGCACAAGGCAGTAGAAGAACTGGCAAGTAAAGATACATTTCGCGGATATGGTCCTGAACAGGGATATGACTTTCTGATTGAAACCATTATAAAAAATGATTTTGCTCCCCGGGGAATCCATTTTTCGTCATCGGAGATATTTGTCAGTGACGGAGCAAAAAGTGATACAGGTAACATAGGAGACATTCTTCGTCATGACAACAGTGTCGGTGTCACAGACCCTATCTATCCGGTATATATAGACAGCAACGTTATGTGCGGACGTGCCGGAATACTGGAAGAAGAAACAGGCAAATGGAGCAATGTGACCTATATGCCTTGCACAAGTGAGAACAACTTTATTCCGGAGATTCCCGACAAACGGATAGACATTGTTTATCTCTGCTATCCGAACAACCCGACAGGAACCACACTAACGAAACCGGAACTAAAGAAGTGGATAGATTACGCATTGGCAAATGATACACTGATTTTGTTCGATGCCGCATACGAAGCCTATATTCAGGACGCGGATGTCCCCCACTCTATATACGAAATAAAAGGTGCAAAGAAATGCGCGATCGAATTTCGTAGTTTTTCAAAGACAGCAGGATTCACCGGAGTACGTTGCGGCTACACCGTAGTACCGAAGGAACTGACCGCTGCCACTCTGGAAGGTGAACGTATTCCACTCAACAGATTGTGGAACCGTCGCCAATGTACTAAGTTCAACGGCACTTCCTACATCACTCAACGGGCAGCGGAAGCAGTCTACAGTGCAGAAGGAAAAGCACAGATCAAAAAAACGATTGATTATTATATGACCAATGCAAAAATAATGAAAGAAGGACTGGAAGCTACCGGACTGAAAGTATACGGCGGAGTCAATGCGCCTTATTTATGGGTGAAAACTCCGAACGGACTCTCTTCCTGGCGATTCTTCGAACAGATGCTATATGAAGCTAACGTAGTCGGAACTCCCGGTGTAGGTTTCGGACCCAGCGGCGAAGGATATATCCGACTGACAGCTTTCGGCGATCGTAACGACTGTATCGAAGCGATGAGAAGGATTAAAAACTGGCTTTAGAAATGAAGAATGAAGATTTTTTTGCAGTATGAGATACCCCCATCTCGACTATAGTTCTTTTGAGTTTATCATTTTAACTTGTTGTTTCTGATTCTTCATTCTTAATTCTTCATTTAACTGATAGTATTTTGCGCGCTACTATATAACACTGGACCGTACATCCACATTTTTCTAACTTTTAAAGGTAAAAAGACGATGAAAACGACGATTAACAAAAAATTGGGGGTAATAATAGTAGCATTATTACTAACGGGGATTGTGCCATCCGCCATGAAGGCACAAAATAAAGTAGAAGCTTCTGTAGGAGCAGATTTGGTAAGCGGTTATATCTGGCGTGGTCAGGACCTGGGTGGAGTAAGTATCCAACCTTCACTGGGAATCTCTTACAAAGGTTTTTCACTCGGAGTATGGGGATCAGCAGGATTTGAGTCATCAGACACTAAAGAATTCGATTTAACACTCGGCTATTCAATAAATGTTTTTAGTGTTTCGATCACTGATTACTGGTTTAATACTCAGGTTCCGTCAGGAGTAGACGATGAAGGAGAAACGATCTATTCTACCAACAAGTATTTCAAATATGGCGCTCATTCAACCGCCCATGTTTTTGAAGCACAGATTGGATATGATTTTGGTCCGCTGGCTGTCAATTGGTATACCAACTTTGCAGGAGCTGACGGAGTGAAAGGGAATGGGAAAAGAGCCTATTCATCCTACCTCGCACTAAGCGCACCCTTCCAATTGGGTGGACTCGACTGGATGGTAGATTTAGGCATAGTACCTTGGGAAACATCTTTTTATAATGGGTATACAAGTGGATTCTGCGTATCGGATATCAGCCTCGGAGCTACCAAAGAAATCAAAGTCACTGATTCTTTCTCGGTTCCGGCGTTTGCCAAAGTATCAGTCAATCCACGCACGGAAGGTGCTCACTTCACATTCGGATTAAGTTTTTAAGAGAGAGAATTTTATATCTAAAGAGTGTATAGGGAATAGAAAAGGTAGTTAGAGTTTAGATTTTATCGGTTTGTTGTATGGTAACCTGCTATGGCTGCCCCCTATACCTCTTTTTTTACAAGTCACACTAATATTTAAGGTATATGAAAAAGATTGAAGCTATTATCCGTAAAACCAAATTCGAGGACGTAAAAGATGCTTTACTTGAAGCAGATATCGAATGGTTCTCCTATTATGATGTAAGAGGCATCGGTAAAGCACGGCAAGGACGTATCTATCGTGGAGTTGTATATGATACCAGTACAATCGAACGTATCCTGATTTCGATTGTAGTACGCGACAAAAACGCAGAGAAAACGGTACAGGCAATCATCAAAGCCGCCCAAACCGGAGAAATCGGCGACGGACGTATTTTCGTCATTCCCATCGAAGATGCCATCCGCATCCGCACTGCCGAGCGAGGCGACATTGCCCTCTATAACGCCGAACAAGAACGCTAACCAACAACCGGCAAGGTGCCGGAATCAGGTTTCCTTGCGGATTATAACATAATAAAAAGGTATTAAATAAGATAATCATTATGGATACAATATATAAAAAGCACAGCTCTGTAAAGCTGTGGATAGCTACTGCTATGCTCATTTTCAGCTGTCTCACTACGAGCGTTTTCGCACAAAAAACTGTTGTCACCGATACTGTTACGGCGGTTACAGAGACCATCACTGAAATTGCGACAGACCCTGTTAAAGTAGCAACAACATCTGAAGAAGCTGCCATAAGTGCTTCCGATACAATTGGAGAGCTGGCACTCGGATTAAATACTGTTTGGATGCTGCTTGCAGCAATGCTGGTATTCTTTATGCAGCCGGGATTTGCATTAGTCGAAGCCGGTTTCACAAGGGTGAAGAATACTGCCAATATTTTAATGAAAAACTTTGTAGACTTCATGTTCGGCTCACTGCTCTATTGGTTTATTGGCTTCGGGCTGATGTTCGGTGCAGGAGGATTCATCGGAATGCCTCACTTCTTTAACTTGTCTTTTCTGGATAGCGATTTGCCCAAAGAAGGTTTCCTTGTTTTCCAGACAGTGTTCTGTGCAACAGCAGCTACCATCGTGTCCGGAGCAATGGCAGAACGTACAAAATTCTCAATGTATCTAGTATACACAATCTTTATCAGTGTGCTTATTTACCCAATTTCCGGTCATTGGACATGGGGAGGTGGTTGGCTGATGAACGGTGAAGAAGGCTCTTTCATGATGAATCTCTTTGGAACCACCTTCCATGACTTTGCAGGTTCAACAGTCGTTCACTCTGTAGGTGGTTGGATTGCTCTGGTAGGTGCTGCTATTTTGGGACCGCGTATCGGTAAGTATGGAAAAGACGGAAGATCAAAAGCTATTCCGGGACATAATCTGACAGTCGCAGCATTAGGTGTATTCATTCTCTGGTTCGGATGGTTCGGCTTCAACCCTGGTTCACAATTGGCTGCAAGTACTGAAGCGGATGCAATTGCAATCTCTCATGTCTTCCTGACAACCAACCTGGCCGCTTGCGCCGGTGGTTTCTTTGCGCTGGTAGTTAGCTGGATGAAGTATGGCAAGCCATCCTTATCTCTGACACTAAATGGAGTTTTGGCAGGTCTGGTAGGTATCACAGCAGGATGCGATGCAGTATCTCCGACAGGAGCAGTAGTGATTGGCGCTATTTGTGGCGTAGTAATGATACTCGCCGTTGACTTTATCGATAAGGTATTGAAAATTGACGACCCTGTCGGTGCTTCATCCGTACATGGAGTCTGCGGTTTTCTGGGAACAATTCTCACGGGGCTATTTTCTACCAGTGAAGGTTTATTCTACGGACACGGAGCAGGTTTCCTTGGTGCACAGATTTTCGGAGCATTAGTAGTCGGAGCATGGGCAGCAAGTATGGGATTCACCATCTTCAAAGTACTTGATAAGGTTCATGGTCTGCGAGTTCCGGCACGTGTCGAAGAAGAAGGCCTCGACATTTACGAACACGGAGAATCTGCTTATAACTAAATTTTTTACTCTAACATATTTAACAACAAATCAAATTAGGTATTATGTCAAAACTTAGATTCAGAGTAGTAGAAACAGCGTTCAAGAAGAAAGCTGTTGAAGTGCCGACACCCGCTGAACGTCCTTCGGAATATTTCGGCAAGTATGTGTTCAACAAAGAAAAGATGTTCAAATACCTTCCCAGTAAGGTGTACAATGCGCTGATTGACGCTATTGACAATGGGGCTCCCCTAGATCGTAGCATAGCTGACGAAGTAGCTGCCGGAATGAAAAGATGGGCGGTTGAAATGGGTGTCACTCATTATACACACTGGTTTGCACCGCTTACCGAAGGCACGGCAGAAAAGCATGACGCTTTCATTGAACATGACGGCAAGGGCGGTATGATGGAAGAGTTTTCAGGCAAGCTACTGGTTCAACAGGAACCGGACGCCTCTTCGTTCCCGAGTGGCGGTATCCGCAACACATTCGAAGCCCGTGGCTATAGCGCATGGGACCCTTCCTCACCTGCATTCATTGTAGATGATACGCTCTGTATCCCCACTGTGTTTATCGCATACACCGGTGAAGCTCTCGACTATAAGGCTCCATTACTGAAAGCATTGCGTGCCGTAGATAAAGCTGCCGTAGACGTATGTCACTACTTCAATCCGGAAGTGAAGAAAGTAGTTGCCTACCTGGGCTGGGAACAGGAATATTTCTTGGTAGACGAAGGTCTGTATGCCGCACGCCCTGACCTGCTCATGACAGGACGTACGCTGATGGGACATGACAGTGCCAAGAACCAACAGTTGGAAGATCACTATTTCGGTGCTATCCCTACCCGCGTAGCTGCCTTTATGAAAGACCTCGAAATTGAGGCTCTCAAACTGGGTATCCCTGTAAAAACCCGTCACAACGAAGTGGCTCCAAACCAGTTCGAGTTGGCTCCTATCTTCGAAGAATGTAATCTGGCCAATGACCATAACCTGCTAATCATGTCGCTGATGCGTAAAGTAAGCCGTCGTCACGGTTTCCGCGTATTGCTTCACGAAAAGCCATTCAAGGGAGTAAATGGTTCGGGTAAGCACAATAACTGGTCTCTGGGTACCGACACTGGTATTTTATTGATGGGACCGGGCAAGACACCGGAAGATAATCTGCGTTTTGTGACATTCGTCGTCAACACCCTGATGGCAGTTTATCATCACAACGGACTGTTGAAAGCTTCCATCTCCAGCGCTACCAATGCGCACCGTCTGGGAGCTAACGAAGCACCTCCGGCAATCATTTCTTCTTTCCTAGGCAAACAGTTGTCTCAAGTGCTGGATCATATTGAGAACAGCACAAAGGATGACCTGATCAGTCTTAGCGGCAAGCAAGGTATGAAACTGGATATCCCGCAAATTCCCGAACTGCTGATTGATAATACAGACCGTAACCGTACTTCCCCATTTGCCTTCACCGGCAACCGTTTTGAGTTCCGCGCCGTAGGTTCCGAAGCAAACTGTGCTTCTGCCATGATCGCCCTAAACTCTGCCGTAGCAGACCAGTTGAAGAAGTTTAAAAAAGATGTAGATGCCTTGATTGAAAAGGGAGAGCCGAAAGTTTCTGCCATACTTGAAATCATCCGTGGATACATCAAGGAATGTAAAGCCATTCATTTCGACGGTAACGGTTACAGCGACGAATGGAAAGCAGAAGCTGCCCGTCGTGGTCTGGATTGTGAAACAAGCGTCCCTGTCATCTTTGACAACTATCTGAAACCGGAAACCATCGCTATGTTCGAAGCAATCGGTGTAATGACGAGAAAGGAACTCGAAGCTCGAAACGAAGTGAAATGGGAAACATATACCAAAAAGATTCAGATCGAAGCCCGTGTATTAGGCGACCTGGCAATGAATCATATCATTCCGGTAGCTACTCAATATCAGACAGACCTGATTAACAATGTCTACAAGATGCAATCCCTGTTTCCGGCAGAAAAGGCAGCAAAACTGTCAGCCAAAAACCTGGAACTGATTGAAGAAATCGCTGACCGCACCGCCTTCATCAAGGAACATGTAGATGCCATGATCGAAGCGCGTAAGGTTGCAAATAAGATTGAGAGTGAACGTGAAAAGGCTATCGCTTATCATGATACAATCGTGCCGGCATTGGAAGAGATCCGTTATCACATTGACAAGTTGGAACTGATTGTTGACAACCAAATGTGGACACTCCCAAAATACAGAGAGTTACTGTTTGTAAGATAAGCATATAATATAAATGAAGAACTAAAAATGAAGAATTACTATGCAGGTTGTGATAAACGCACAGCTAATTCTTCATTCCTCATTTAATTGAAATTATCTATTTCTTTTGTTGGTTGTTTTAAGTTTGCAGATAGGCTTTATTGAGAAATAAGGTCTATCTTTTTATTTATCAGCAATTTATAAAACAAATAAAGATAATAAAAAGCCCATCACTACTAATGATGGGTAACAGAATAGTAACAAAATAGCATTTTTATGCTCTACTGATGGGCTTTCTTGGTGTAAAGTTACATATTCTTTCCTAATACACAAACTTTCCAAAGAGAAAGCTAATATTTATAGGGAGAGAAGCATTTGGACTTTCTCTCCCCATAAGTATTCTTTTAGCTGAACCTATGCAAGCGAAATAAGACCGCTCTCAACAAACGGCCATTTTCCGTCTGTATCTGCTTATGTCCTGTATCTTCACCTCCGACTATGTTATGTGTCGGTTAAGTGTGCATTCGTTCCCTGTCGCATTCTCGCTATGCGTTACCGTTCAATCCGTCCACAAGGATAAATCTCAAAAAAATAAAGTTTTATTCTTGCGTCATTTGC
>NZ_KV804450.1:71584-123663 GCF_001811315.1 Bacteroides sp. HMSC067B03
TTTATTCTTGCGTCATTTGCGTCATATCCGTCATAAAAGCATGGTTTATTGCCGGAAATGGCGGCATTTAAGCCGACTTGCTAAAGGCAACTATAATGCTAATCTTTGAATATTCTTCAATAATTTGCAAGAAATGTAATCCCGGCAACCATATTGTTACCGGGGTGGCTTTGTTGATTGGCGTCAACTTCAGTGTCGGACCGAGATCCCTGATACTTACTATGTATTCTCATCACTCCTATGTGTACTTCCTTTCCCAATTGTTGCCCATTTGATAACATCATAAGCGTTACAATACCATCTCCCATTTTGACGGTTAGGCGGTATTTTCTCAGCGCGAATATCACCGGAACCTACCAATTTAAACAAACGCCCTCTACCTCCAACAATGTCAGCTGCTTCACGCTGACCAAAAGTCTTATCATTAAGTACAATCTTCAATATTTCCTCGTTTATCATACCCGCCCCTCATCATCTATAGATAATTCCTCTATCAACTTATGATAATCATGTATTACCATCAACGGGTAAAGATCCGCCTCACTGTATTCATCATTAGCCAAAACCTGTTCCACTGCTTTTGTATAAGTATCACAAAGGAAAACTTTCCTTTCCTCTATTCCTTCTTCCCGTAACTGTTTGATAAACCGAGCGGCTGCGTCTGTTACTTTGATCGTCTTCATACCTTCTCCTCCTTTTTAAGTTCTGCGTGCACCTGAGATAAAATATCATCTCCTATAAAATCGCTTATTGTTGCGATCATGTCCAAAGTACTATTTTGCATCTCTCCGATCTGTTTGGCCGGATATTCCTGCCAGTCCTGATAATCTAGATCTTTGAAATGCTCTTTTACATAGTTGTTGAGTAAGCCGTTCAGCTCTGTAGCAGACCGCAATAGGTCCGCCAACTCTTCGTTAATGTTTAATGGGAAATAAACCATAATATAATATCTTTATGATGGGGTCGTGATTCACGACGTCATCGGGTTAATAATCTAGTAAAGATAGGACACCTATTTTCACAAACCAGTATCCCCAAAATGGATAAAGTATAATCACAAATTACACAGTTTTAAAGTGTACAAGGCATGGATAATCCTTGCTTATGTCAAACATAGCATTGTAGTTATGTTTCCGACCTTGTGCAGTAAGATGAAGCTTGTTGTAACGCTTCGGTTCTATACAAACTTCTCTGCTGCTTACTTCTTCATAACTGGAACAGTGTTTCAAAAAGATGTGCTCCACCTGTTCCAAGATTTTAGTAATGTTCTTCTTTGTTGCCATAATCATTTTTATTGGTGTTTATTATGATTTTCTGTTTTTGATGACGCAAAAGTAAGCATAAAATATTACTAAACAACAAAATGGGTAACTTTTAATTCTTACCTTAACATTAATTAGTAATATAACGATGTTACCAACCGAATATATCAGTAATTTTACATCATAAATAACAGATATTATATGAACATTGAAGTATTACTAAAGAAAAAAGGGCTAACAAAAACTGCGTTTGCTGACTTATTAGGTGTACCCAAACAGACCGTAAATTCTTTAATGAAGAACCCAACTTTAGCAACTTTGGAACGATTTGCAGCGGCTTTAGATGTTCCGGTAAGAGAATTGTTTGCCGAAAACGAAGAAGCCAAAGGTGAAGAGCTAACCGCCTTAATTCAGCATAAAAGTGACTATTACAAAGCCACTTCTGTAGAGGAATTGAAAAAAATCATATCCCAGATAGAAGAAAAATAGTATTCTTGCGATAAAATAAAAGAGCTTTTAAGTAAATAGCTCATTCTTCCATAGCGTCAGGGGTGTCGTGAATCACGACGCCCTGTGATTTACAATGACTAAACCCGTTGCGGAAATTCCCGTTTTGGGTGATAAGTTTCGCAAGATCTCCTATGAGAATATTTGTAGACGAACTTGTTACACATTCCGTGAATACTACGGCTGGCTTTGTTTCCTCTATGATAGACAGCTTCTCCTGTTCCTTTTTCTCCACTTCCAATGCCAATCGTTGCTTCTCCTCACGTTTGCCATTTTGGGCAAGACTGATAACCAAGTCGGGGTTATTAATCATTTGTTCAAGTGTGGGCTGCGTGGCGGTCATGCCGTATCGCATCAACTCATCAAGTTTTTCAGTACACCACAGCTTCAAATCAATGTCTAACCATTGACAGAAATCAACTACTATTAATCTGTGCATCCAAGTACCACCTCCGTTATGTGATGAACCTGCCTTTGATATAACTAATTGATTTTCAGAAATACCATATTTTCTTGTAATTGCGTTAATTAATTGATTTGTAGCAGGTAAGGACAAATAATCATTGGGACGCTTCCCATAGATTTTTGCAAGCTGTGTGGCGTTAACCATTACACTATCACCTTTCAGAAAGGTGATAGGATTCCCTTTTTTATGTCAGCGCAAAATTGCGCCCACATTGATAATCAAGCAACAAGGTGAAACGCCGGAACGGTTAACGAGCGTAAATTTGCGCCCACATTGATTTTCACTCATACGGGCAATTACCCCTATGTAACGTCTGTTATCTGCCCCAAACAATGTTTGGGTCAGCTTTTCATCTTCAGGCAACAAGGTGAAACACGATAATGCCCGTATTTAAAATACGTGTTCAAACCGTATTTAAAGCGTAACTACCTGATTATCAATTTTAGGGGAAATTTCCCCTAAATGGCAAAAAGGCATATTCTATTTTACTAACTTGCTGATTTTCCACTCGCCAATTTTGGCGAGTCTGAAAATCAATAAGTTACCTTGACAGGTGATTATTATCAAGTTTTCAACAAAAATGGCGAAAACTTGCTCCATAATTTTGTGGAGCAAGACGTAATTATCCGGTGGTCAAAAAAGTCAATTAATTAAATTCTACTGATTTCGTTTGATTTCTCGCTGCAAATTCCTATCTTTGTATTTATAATACATATACAACAATGCAAAATGGGTAGCTGGAGCGAAAGACAAGAAGAAAAAAGAGAAGGAAAGGAGAAAGACAAGACCAGGCGGGAAAAGCTTGCAGGGTATTTCTTTAATCTTTCACAATTAACATATACAGCTTTGGTTCTTGGTGGTATGGTGCTATTTTTTCAAGGTAGCGTTATAAACTTAAAACTTTTAATCATGTTACTTGTTGGTTGTATATTAGCTTATTCATGGGCGAAAATTGGAAACAACTTATTAAAATGAATTGATATGAATGCAGGAATATTTGTATTTGTTGTGTTGGCTGTTATAGCGGTGCTATTCTTGATTTATACCGAAACTCCATCCGGGAAGAAATGGATCAAGAATTTATAGAATATTATGAACGGATTAACGATAATATTCATGTTTACTAGCGCCGTAGGGGCTGGAATAGCAATTTGGCTTAACACCAAAAGTGGCAAAAAGTGGCTTAACAGTCTTTGATATAATAAACTGATTCGCTATATTTGTGAACAGGTCTTTTACGAAAGGGGGTAATGTGAATAATAGTAGCATTGCCCCCTTTTTCTATTGCTCAAATCAGACCTACACACTTACACATGCCTAGGTTATTTTTATATCTTCATGGCATAAAAAAAGAGCGACCGTTTCACAACGCCCGCCCCTTCAGGACTAAAAACATTATTATGAACAAATCAAAATGAACCCTTAAAACGCACTAACATTTATTGAACCCTTGCTTTCTTCCGCTACGGCTTCTTCTTCCTGAATCTGCTTTAATGTCGCTTCCGGATCATTAGAATAACCGAGTGCCTTAATACTTTCCAACTGGCTTAATATTGGTTTACCACCGTTTGCAGTAGTAAGCTTTTCTATTTCATTCTTTTCGTCGTTCTGGATAAACGGAGTTATGATGTTTTCAACGTCTACATTATCTATCTCTTCCTTCCACTGTACATTCATCAGGGAAAGGAACGCTTTCACAATACTACTTTCACGGTCTAGAAGTTCCAACCAGTTCCCCGCCTCGTCACCTACTTTCAGATGTGCATCAGTAAGAAGCGTCTGGCGTGCATCGTAGCCGATATTTCCCAAATTTTTCATCTTTTCAAAGGAAATATCCGGCATCTGTGATTGTGACCAGAAGGAGTTAGTAAGCGTTTCCACATGATACTTCAAGGCTTCGATAGATTGCGCCCATGAAACATAGGAAACATCTCCCCCGTTTTCAACACGGAACACTCTACGGCTTTCCCCTTTGTCCTCTTTCCCTTGCATTCCTCCCGCAACTTTCAGGATAGGTGCACTATTATATGCGATCACATCGCTATTACGTGAAAGGGTATACTCGATCTCTTTTCTGATATATGACAAATCAGCGTAGATAGCAGAATCCCTGTAAGCATAGATAGCCGGTATCTTCATCAGAACGATAGGTTCGTTGGTCACTTCTTCCCAGGACCGGTTATTTTCCTGTTTCCACTTGTAATGCTTATTGGCTGTGTATGTCTCGAAATACGTAATTTCCTTATCCAGTATCTTTTTGGTGTATTCCAGTGACATTGCGAGCATGTCGCCCCGTTCGTCAAAAAGAGGATACAGGCTAACACCGTCCATTGGTGAGTAAGTATTGCATTTAAGTTTAAATTTGCTTCTGAATCCGTACAGGCTGTTAGGCTTCTCAACCGCATACCATATCGTACAGATTTCACATGCCGCATAATAGGCATTTCCTCGCCTGATGTTTTCCGCATCGATGCGGGCGTACTTGTATATTGCTTCAATAGCTTTTGCAATACTTTGGCGAGTTTCATTATCTTCGATGTTGTGATATACACGTTTGACCGGGATAGCGAAAGTAAATTCAGTCATTCGCCTTGTGAGAAGTTTCTCCAGCCCGAGATAGATTCGGGAAGCCTTTTCTACCGAACCATCTGTTTTTACTTTATTTTTCCGGGTGACTGTATCCGTCACTATCTCGTGCTCTTTGGGTTCATAATCCTTGATAAGTTTATCCCATGAAGGAACACAGACGGATTTCCTTTTCAATGCTTCAATGATAACATCAACCGATCCTGCGGTTAGAATTTGGTTTATTTCGTTCATAATTCGGGTGCGCTGCATCTTCACAACGCTTGGTTTAATTCGTTACAAATATACTATTTTTTTTGTGGATAAAGAATATTATTTACTATTTCCTGATTGTCCTTAATAAAATACGGAGAAGTCCCTTTTCTTTTGGCCGCTTTGATACGGCGCGCATTTGCTCCTACCCACCGTTTGAAAGTATCCGGCACGTCCTTAACTTCGTTTACACTGCTCGTATCGTTCGGATCATCAAAGTAGCCATGTGCCCAGAATTCCTCATCAGTTTTCATTATTGGCAAACAGTAATCTTTGCAAAGCGGATGCCAGCCGACCCATTTGAAATTCTTGGGGTATTTACCGGCCAGAAGGTCGCAAATGTCCTTTTTCTTATGCATCCCGCTAGGCTTGATTTCATAGCCTACTATAAAATTCATTTGTTCCCATCTCATTTGCTCCGCCCTTCTATATGCGATGTTTATTTCAGATGCAGCGAGTCGGGCACTCCTGAACTCACAGTCATGAATATCAGATGCTTTGCCATATTTCTCTTTATAGTCCTTCTGGAACGTCGGAAAGTTATTCAGATACTTACTTACCTTCTTGCTAAGAGTTATTGCGCTGTAGCCCTTCTGAATGGCTGTAGAGATTGTTTCCTCCAGCTCTTCTTTCAGCTCCTGCGACTGGTTCCATAACCTTTGCGAAAGATTCATCCCGTTATCTCTTCTTTGTTGAAAAGCTTTCAGGGCATCCGAGTTGGTCTGGTAGTACATTTTATACTTCTTCCTGTCTATCTCGCCTACATAAGATTGTAGAACCTTATCTGCAAGCAAACTCTGGATTTCGTTACTTTGCTCCCATTCTTTAGACGTCCCTTGGTAGATGAGAACCTGCATATCTTCCACGAAGTTGCGCAAAAGATTGTCTATCCCCGCTTTCGTCTGGGGATAGTCCTTGAACCGGAAAATCTTCTTTGCCTCCGGATCGTAGCCGGTACGAAGTGCGAGTTTTGACGCTTCGAGTGCCAAATCTTTGTATATCTGCTGCACCATGAGTATATACTTCTGCAATCGTCGGTCCAACTCCTGGTACTGCTGCTTCTGATTGGGTATTTTAGGCTTTGTCATATTATCTGCGTGCTAATCCTGCCGTATTATTCTTTACCGCTGCGAGATCATTCTTCATTTCTTGCAATGCTTTTGTATATTTGGTGATATCCTCCAGGTAACTGTTAGTTAATACCTGTTGGTACAACATGTTGTTTAATGTGGCATTTCCCGCCTCGTTTACACTTAACAATGCATCTGTTACCTGATTAAGTAACATGAGCTGGTTTTTGCTTTCTTCACCAGCGATCTGAAGGGCTGTGAAACGACCTCTCAACTCTCCGGCATCCTCATGTGTCATTTCGGTACCAAAGCCTTTCTTGGAAGATTCCTGAGATGAAGAGGAAGAACCACCAACAATAGCATCAATATTCTTTGCTTCTTCTGTAGCAGCTCTTATAATATCATTCCAATCTTTTCTAAGGTCGCTTATCTCTTCTGCTGTTAAATCCAACTTTCCATTATTATCACTATCGGCCAAAAGAGTATATTTTTTATAGAATTCTTGTGCTTTACCACGTAACTGGTCAATAACAAATGACTGTAACAAGGCGTTACGCATTATTTCTTCGAAGTCTTCTCCAAAGTCAGCTATTCCCCTTTTCCCACCTTTCAACCCTTCCAAGATGGCTTCTTCTATACTCTGCGATGTTGCCTGAAACAAATCTTTATTTAAGGTTTCTTCCAAATCCTTTGCTTGGTCATTTAATTCTACGAACTTATCAATGGCTTGCTGCATCCAATCAGGCAATTTGGACCAAATATCAGCATTATTTTTCATAGCCCATATTGCTTCCTCTGATATGAGTTTATTATCTAAATCATATCCTCCATTAGCATTTATAAAATCAAATATTTCCTTAGCATCTGGATATTGTCTAAAATCAAGAAACTTTCCATGATTAAACAGTTGAACAAGCCCTAATGTTGTATGGTCAACATCACCAACAGGCATAGATTTTATGATATCTTCATAAGCTTTTTTTCTTGCATCTTCAAGTGTGGTCAATGATTTGCCGGCTATTTCAAAATAATCATTTGCTGCTGCTTCCTTCAGCAATTCCAGATAACGTTCGGTTTGGTAGTTAATAGCCTGCCAGTAGCCCTCCTGTCGACGTTGATATTCTTCATATCTTTTTTGTTGGGCTTCGCTATCATCAAATAAGCTTGTTATTTTAGTCGCAACTTGCAAGGCCGCACCGATAATAGCGAGAACTACAGATGCTTTTTCTACTGTTGTAATGGCCGAAGATGCCGCTTTAGCGGTTCCTTCCATTGCCTTTGCTGAACTTTCGGCAAGTAATGTAATACCATCAATCATTTGTAAAGTTGATGACGTTATACTCCCGGCAGCAGAAAGGATTTCTCCCGCAGTCCCTCCTACGGTATTTCCTATTTTGTCAAATTCCTCTTCTACCTTAGAAAGAACTTTATACAAAGATTTCCACTCTTTTTCACTACGTTTATCAGGGGAAGTTGTATTTTTATTAGCCTTGCCGATCTGCTGCTTTAGTGCATTTACTTTTGCCCGTTGAGTAGCTAATCCCTCACTGCCAGGCGTGAGAAATTCCGTTCGCTCCAATTCCCGTTCCGCTTCAGCCAATAACCGTTGTAATTCTTTCAGGCTTAAATCTGCAATACTATTGGCCCACGACTGGAAAGACTCTTCACGCATGGCAAATTCTTGATCTATGGAATTGAGCGTCTCTGTACGCTGATATTCTAATTCATTCAGTTGCGCGTCAGAAGCACCGGATTTCTCTAATTTTTCACGATCTCTATTAAATCGTTTTTCAGCATTCAATCGCTTTGTTGTATAGTCTTGATACTTGGAGAGTAGATCGTCATAGTATTCCGTTAGATCATTGGTTTGCTTCTTTAACGTTTCACTCTTAATTATATCAAAAACAGAAGTATCAACAGAGACGGAAGAAGGATTGAACGTCTGCTTTTTGTAGCTCTTATCTTTTGACAATTTGGCGTCTTCTTCCGCTTCAAATATTTGTCTTTGAATATCAACCACTTTATTAATATAGTCCTGCCTCTGCCTTTCGATAGACTCCAGTTCCATTTTATTATTTAACTTTCGCTGTCTCTCCTCCTTCTCGAACCCATCCTGCATTGCATCAATACGGGCTTGTTCTTCTTGGTTGGCCAATTCCACCTCTAGGCGGATACGTTCACGGCTGCTTTTGCTTCGGAGCTCTGCAATACGGTGCAACCGGTCGGAGTAGGCGTTTACGTCTTCGGCACCGGTATCCTCATCGCTGTCATCGCCTGCGTTAAATGTAAGATCAATGGCGGAAACACTATTTGCAAGTTCTTGACTTTGCTTGTTAAGTTGATATAATTCTGTTCTCAATTCTGCCGCCTCATTTTCCATGCTCTTTATTCTTCCCAACTGGGCACCTATTCCCATTTGAGCGGATGCGTACAAATCAGGCATAGCTTCTCGGTCTATTTTGTCCCTTTCTGCAATTAATTCCTTTAATTTGTTCTGGGCTTCTTCATAGCCTTTATATGCCTCATTTATTTGTGTTTCTAAGTCTATCGTTTTACTTTTATTTTCAGCAATCCGGCTTTCTACCGCCCTTGCTTGTGCCGCCTTAAGAATGGAAGCGGCCAAATTCTCGTAGCTTTGTTGTGCTGTTCCGTTTTTGATGGCTTCTGCATCTAGGTTTTTGAAATAATCAGGGTATTCTTTTTGGAGTTCTTTTACGGCTTTGTTTCTTTCTTCCTGCCCTCTTGCTGTATCTATGGCAGCTTTGTATAGCAGTTGCAATCGGGTTATATCTTGTTGAGCGTTTTTTGATCCTTCATTCAACGCTTCACTGAAAACCTTTTGGGATTCTTTTAAATCATCTACCGCCTTTTTTGCCTTAAACAGCGTTCCGACCCACTTTATAATATCATCACCAAAGGTAACAAACAACGTAGTAACTACCGCCAAAATAGGACCGCTACCTTTCAGAGATGAAAGCAACTGTTTCCATACAGGAATCCCCTTTTGTCCGGCTTTAACCATATCCTGATACTCTTTCCGCGCAGCCGCCAAAACATCTTGAAACGGTCCAATATTGTTAGAAATAGCCAGAAAGAACATTTGCGGGCCCATTGCCAAAGATGGTAATTCGCGTGCGATCTGCGTGATGCTGAATCCTAAAGCATCAAATCTGGTTTTTGCCCCGGATGCATACTTATTCATCGACAAAGAAGCGTTATCCATCTGCGTCTGCGTCTCCTGTAGGTTCTTCAGCAGTGCCGCGCCTTCGGTTCCTTCCCGTTGGGCTTTGGAAAGATTCATGTAGTCAGTCGTCAACATCAACACTTTTGCATGAAGTCCGGCAATAGAATCTTCTGCAATCTTGGTTGTTGTGGTTTCGGCTTCGAGTGCCGCCCGGCTTTCATTGATACCCTTAGCCAGTTCCTCATGTAGAACGGTTAATCGGGCTTGTGACTGAATATATGCGTTCAAGTCAATATCCCCATCCTCATACAGTGAATTTAATCCCGCCTGCATCTTTTCTACTTGCTGGAGGCTTAATATATTCTGCTGTATCTCCTTTACGTATTTCTGGGCGTCTTTTGACATATTATCGAACGCTTCCCGACTCTGTTGATCCAGGCGTTTAAAATTCTCTCCTAGTAATGAGAAATCAACTCCTGCACTTAGATCAATCTTTTTCTTTTGATTATTATAGACCTTCTTTAACTCTGTCTGTATCTGATTGATTTTCTTTAATACGTCTTGGTTGTCACCTGTGAAAGTAAATTTTAATCCTGCCATAATAATATATTTTAGTGATTTAATCCCAATGCATAGCTTTAATTTTGGCAATATTTGCCGGATCGTCCGCGTTGATAACGGTTCCGACCTGTTTCAGATGTGCTTTCTTCCGTTCTTCATCCGTCAAGTAGACACTATCCGAACGATCATTGAACAACATTAACAGATTGTTATAACTGATTTCCCACATGACATAATCAAACGGCCATCCGTAACGCTCGCATGCAAAATCTACCAATGTGCCCCAAATGGAATGTCCGCCGAACGCAACGGTATTATTACTTTTTTTCACCTCGGCTATCTTCCGCCGGTTTTCGTTATCCCGGTCGATACCGAAATACTTGATAAGATCGGAAACGGTGGTGTCTGAAATAGTGGTCAGCAATAATGTCGCCAATTCGTCCGGTTCCAGATTGGAAAGAACGGAAATGCGTTCTTTTATCCTCTTTTCATTCAGAACGTTTTCTTTTCCCTGTAGAGTACTATATGCAAGAATACGCAAAACGATTTCCTTGCTTTCATTGCATACCCGCAAAGCTTCTTCTAGTGGGTCCGCTTTTGAACATTCGGGATTGATTGACAACTTTCTTTTCAGTTGATCAATAAGTAGCTTCTTTCCCAAAGTAGGGGGATAGATACTATATCTTTTATTGTTTATCTCAAATCCTACCGGTGCATCTGTCAGCGCATCCAGTATCAGGGATTCAATATTTATATAATTTGCCATAATTTAGAATTATAAAAAGTCCTGTAATAGTTCCGCATCATCCTTATACGTGAATGAATACGGGTAAAATGTCTCTGAAAGCGCATCCATGTAATCGGGTGAACGCTTGATGCGCTTCTTTATCTCCTCCTTCGGTTCAATGATTATTTTCCCGTCACTCCTGAATTTCCAGCGTGTTTCGGTTGCTTCCTCTGTAAATTGGTCGCACGGTGGCAACATGGCAAAGAAATTGTTTTTAGGGTCCAACCAGTCACGCAAGGCCCAATACAGATAAGCCCGCATATTGGCGAAGCTGTATTCACCCGTTATATCATGTAGTCCTTTCGCTCCCTGTGAGTTCTTAACGGAAAATACGCCTCTTATCCCTTGCTCTATGAGACGGGAATACACGCCCGCACCTTCTCCGATAGTGTCGATAAAGATAATATCCCTATCCGTCCTTCTGTATGAAAGTGCCTTGCCTGCTACATGCATGTGACTTGCTTTGCCTGCCGACTGGAACACGTCGAACTGTGCAACATAGTTCCCATATCGGGGACAAAATACACTGTTATCGCGTCCCATACCGGCAACGTCGACACCTAGTTTGCAAGATTTACGTGGTCTATACGGGTGGTTCTCCTGCCAACGTTTATTGGCAATCTCGATCCATTCATAGGGGATGAGCACATCTTCAGATACTTTCGGAAACATTCCGCGTACTTTGACGCGAAACAGATCATTCGGACGATATAAGTTATTCTCAAAGAGAAAATCCCCCTCGCCCTCATTATATTCTTCTTTCGTGATAGGGTTACACCAGTGTTTAACTTTGTCCTCCACCCATTCGTAGTTAACTTGTCCGGGGATAATCTCCCTTTTTGCCGTCACATTGGTTGCATTCAGGGAATCAAGACGGAATTTTGCGAAACGATCCGATTTCATAGCGTTTGCCGCATAACCTGTAGTGATGTTGGGATTGAATACAAGCAAAAGGCGCGAGTTTCCCTGTAGGTTTCCTTCTATGGCATTATAAATAACTTCAGGAATACCAGACGCTTCTGTAACAACGAACATTACGTTTGCAGCATGAAAACCGGACCAGACCTCCGTATTATTGTTATCTGATTTAAACCCCGTCAGGTACCACTCTTCATAATCGGTACGAATATCATTTGCAACCAGACGTCCCGGCAATATACCTGCATTACGCATTAGCCTTCTTACTTCTGGAGTCATAATATTCTCTACCTGCCTAGCTGTTGGTGCAGTCATTGCTATCTTTGTATTGCGGATTAAATTTCCGTCGTCGTCCCATTCCGGGGTTAAATACATGAAGCATAAGGCGGCACAAGCGGAAACATAATCTTTCCCGCGTGCAACGCCGGACGCTACGACCGTCATAGGGTTTGTTTGCACCGAACGCAACACGGCTTTCTGTTCTTCGTCCAGATTAGCCCGTAGAACGTCAGATGCAAAAGCGCACCAGTCATTACGCCATTCTGCCAAATATTTTAATGCTATATCGTCCATCAGTCACAAACTACCGGAAAATCATCATCTTCATCGATTTGTTGTTGCGGAGGTTCTTCTTCAGCACATACGTATGCAAAACCATTGACATCGAACCTTATAGGCTTGTTGAAGAACTCGCATTTGCCATTCCGCACCGCTTCCATAACGTCCCACCTTGATAGACATTCGGGAATGATAAACGAGCGGTAAGCCTTACATCTCCAAACCCAGCCCAAAGACTCATCAAAGACTTTCCGTTTATGGATGCATATATCACATATTGCCATATACAGGAATTTTAAACGGCGTCCCTGCCTGATAATCGTATGAAGGTATTTTTGATTTACGCAGGCAGGAACAACCATTGATTTTACCAACCTTTAGCGATGGCAATTACTTCTTCATTTGACAGGACGTCGTCTCTATCCTCCGGGGTGTCTATCCCTAACTCTTCACGGATTCTTTTACGGTAAGCTTCTTCCCGCTTCTTCTCTTCCGGTGATTGATAAATTTCACCTCTAGCAATAGCAATAACTTCATCATCCGGCAACGCTTCCGCTTGTTTTTGCTCTGCTTTCAGGCGTTTAATCTCCTGGCTATATCTCAACGCATAATCAAACGCACTTTGACCGTTAGGCAATTTATCACCTTTGGTCCTTTGATGAAGGTAGAGTGCATCCAAACACTCCTGTTTCTTCTTCAATTCCGCTTTAATCTCTTCTACTGTTCTCATGATAATATGTTTTAGAAGTTACTTACTACTGCATCCAACCAAGCTTCATCCTCAGGGGATAGTTCTTCTTTCTTGGTTACTCCCATACCGGGAAAGAAAGAAGATGCGATAGCGTCTGCTTCTTCGTCTGTGATAACTCCCTCGCCATTATTGTATACCTGTTCGGCTTTTCTTAATTCTGCCTTACATCGGTCTATTTCTGCCAGAGGTACGCTTTCCGGTGATTTGTCCCAAGCTTTTTGAAGGATGGCGAGCTTCTCCTTCAATACGTCAATCTTGATACACAATCTTTTTGATTCTTCTTTTGTCATATCGGTGTAATTAATCATTAGTACTCTTGTTCTCCGTCCTCCGCTTAATCAGCTCGGCGAACCAAGTGTTTTGCGCCTGGTTCTGTTCCTTCTTCAACGCCGGTATATCATCCGTATTGATGACGCCCTTTTGCAGCCATTTAAGAAGAATGATCTTTATTTCACGGTTTATCGGTATTCTCATTTCATGTCTTTAATGATACGGTTTATCAGTTCATCCAGTTGTTCATCTGTGAGCTGTGACGGATCTATTTGTGCGGAAGTCATTTTGGGGACAATGTAGCCTGTCAACTTCTCAAACA
Organism: Bacteroides sp. HMSC067B03; assembly: GCF_001811315.1. NCBI lineage: Bacteria > Pseudomonadati > Bacteroidota > Bacteroidia > Bacteroidales > Bacteroidaceae > Bacteroides > Bacteroides sp. HMSC067B03. Next base: position 85,079 of record NZ_KV804450.1, read on the forward strand.
TCTGCCATTTATCCTTTGGTTCCAGTTTATCCCATTCCTTTTCCATTTCGGGCTGTTTCCGGGTTAAGAAGTCCTCTATCCACTGCTTTTGCGTGGCTGTAATCTTATTCTTTGTCCCCTTGACGCGTCCGCCTGTTTTGGGGGTTCCTTTCTTCCTTCCAACCATTTCTAAACATTTCTACTTTAGTAATTATTCATAACGGAAGATTTTCTTCAAATTTACCCACACCTTCCAGATGTTTTCACGTTCTACTATCAGTTTCTCCGACTCAAAACGCTTTGAAATGCCTTTGGCATCTATGTTAAACTCACGGAAACTAACAGGAGAAGACAATATTTTACGGCATGTTCCGTAGAACTCTTCCGCTTCCTCGTATGAAAGCACGTAGACTCCCTCCTCATGATGCAGAAATACGTTTTGCGTCTTTGGCATGTTCTCAACTCGGAACATTACCTTTCTCTCTTTTTTTACTTCCTTCTTCATAAATCAAAATATTTGGATTTTATTAATATCTTTTTCTATCCGGTCTTTCAAAGCCTTTTCCATATATCTCCATTCTTCAATAGCGAAAAGATGAGCACCTGCAAGAACATTCTTGTTTTCTAGCGCTTCGACCTTGTCAGCATAATTCATTCCGGCAACCAGAACAAGAGAAAAGCTATTTTCTTTCGATATTTGAGTAACAACTTCCTTTAAGAACTTTTCCCCTTCCGCCCTTCCTTGTGCTCCGTTGCCTTCTGGCGCTGTTGTTGGTTTGAATCCGCCTTGCTGTACAGGTTGACCGTCATATAGGACCATATAGCCTACAGAGCTGCGCAGGTTTCCTGTATGGTCTTTCCAGCTTTCTTCAGGAGTACGGTCACGCACATACTTAACGCATTCCTCACCAAGCTTGGAAAGGGCCTGTATCGTGTTGTGCTTGATGATCTCCCTGCATTTGCTGACATATATAGCCGGATCAAAGCTTTTCATCTTCTTTCTGCTTTTGTTTCTTCGCCAGCCTGTCGGCAGCTTCTTTGATTTTTCCAGAGAACGTGCGAGCAAAGGCAATACTTAGATCCCGGTAAGTATTCCCGATATACAGACGGATTTTATCACCGTTTTCACACAATCGGAGATTTCCGGGAGCATTATACGCTTGTTTTTCCATTGGGCAATTTGTTTGCAGAAGACGCTGAGGACCGTTTATTTTACGACAAAGGCACTTTTTCCGCATGGATGATAACTTTGTATCTCCAGTTGGAAAAAGTGCCTTATATCACCTAAAGCAGGTTTATGATCGGGAAACAATAAAAAAGAGCCTTATTTCTGTTCATAACATTACGGTTCCGTGCATCTTCACACGGTTAATAAAACAATAAGGGCGATTAACCTTTGCTCACATAAATGCGGGGACTAGCAACGGTTAAAACACCCTCAAAATTATATCTTTACGAGAATGTCCCTATTCTCCTGATTTCCTGAATGCAAATATAATATATTTTTGCAAAATAACACTATGATTCAACCATGAAAATTTCAACTTTAATTAGACAATAAGCTTTAAATCAAACGTATCAATTAATATCTGTAAAGATGGATTCACTTCTGTCATGTATCGCAACATTTTTTCTGTTTCAGTAAATTCAGTATCTACTATCATAACAGTATCTGACATTTCTGTCTCTACAGATAACTGTTTAATAAGCCAGTCTGCCAAATCTATTTTATTGGTTCTGTCTACATCACTGGCGTTCTTCTCTAGTAGATCGGAAACCACCACTTTACAACCGATTGCCTCAACCTCTTTAGCCTTATCACTCCAATACTCGAAGCCGTCCACATCCGGAAACATGATAACAGTTCTTCCCTGCAGTACCTTTAGTTTATCAATAGAGAGTTGAGATTTCCCTCCGGTAGCCAGCCAAATGTATTCAGGATAAACACCAGAAGCGATTAGAGCACTTTTTTCTGATTCAACTAAAGCGACCACTTTATCTGGGTACATTCTCAGAAGATGCTCACCAAACAAGCATTGTACTAGATTGAAATCTTCAGGTAACAAGCCCTGTCTTTTCATTATTGAATGAATCCAGTTAATACCTCCACCGTCTTTAATCCTATGCCCAGTATTCGGGTCATACTTCATCACTTTACCGGTTCTTACCTTTCCTTTGATGTCTATCTGCCAGTAAATCACACTACCGCCTTTTGTAGCTCCTAATGCGTAATCCTGCATCATTTTCTCAATAGTGGGTGATTCAAGCGTATAGCGGTCAAACAAGCCACATAAGAAGTAGATAAATGAACTATTATAACTTACTGACTTTTCCACATATGAAAATGGAATATATCCCGTTTCCCGTTGCGATTCCTGTATCGGATTCCGGAATGTCTTCTGTTTGACGGGATCGGTAAACCGATCCTTCTCTACCGGATTATCAATAAAGAACTGTTTAGGTGTATAGTGATAGCCACATCCACTTTCATGGTTACATCTGCCTACTGCCTTATCTATCACTTCTCCAGTGTTACCGTCCAAGTAATAAGCGAATGAATGAGGATCACCGCATTTCGGGCATTTATGACGGGATGATTTCCCGGTGTATTTTTCTAAATATGGTTGAATATAGATGTTCATATTATTAACTTTTTACATATTCTAACTAGAAAATAAAATGTTTTATTTCATCGTCATATTCGTCATGTGCGTCATACTCATATCTCTTTTTCATGACGGATATGACGCAAATGACGCAAGAATAAAACTTTATTTTTTTGCTATTCGCGAATTGCATAGATAATACGTCCGTTCATTTTCTTCTCACCATCAAATCCAAGCATTCTCAATCTTTCCGAGAATGTTCTGATACTCACAGACTTATAACCATTATCTAGAGAATAAGCTTTATATTCATCGTATATTGCTTTTAACGAATAACTACTTCGATAAGATGGAACATAACTATATTCACCCACATACATTGCCACACTATCTGATTCCATCCGATACTTATCTATCTGCTCCTTCACCTTCATTGATTGTGTAAACTTTTTATTAACCAGCAACCTTCGTAGACCTTCTAATATCCAATTGAAAACTCCAGAGAGTTCTTGACCTATAATTTTGTTTGCTAATTCGGGGTCTTGTTCTTCAGGTGGAATGGTCTCACTAAATGGAATAATGATAAAGCGTCGGAAGAAAGCATTTGTCTGTTCTACCTCTTTGGGAAGCTCATTGCAATTAAACATCAACTTCCCATAATCAGTCATGACAAACGGCTTACCGTAAATCTGTCTAGCTTCTACCGGTTCGCCTGACACTAATTGCTTAAATATTGAGGCTTCCAATTTCCCGTTGATCTCACTGGCATAATTTAATAACTTATTAGCTAACTCTGCACGCTGATAGCTATCGTATTTAGTTAGATTCTGCAATGAATAGGAACAAATATTCTCTGTGCCTAGAATTGCGTTTATAATCTCAAAGAACACGCTTTTCCCGTTAGCACCACTTCCATATAGAATAACAGCCTTCTCTAGTTTTAAATTATTGATGAATATGTATCCTAGGTATTCAGCCAATACCTTACGACAATCTTCATCCGGTAAAACACGCAGGAGATACTTGTCAAATACTGGACATACAGATTTCGGATCATATTCAAATGAAAGCTGATATTTGATGAAGTCGTCCCTGTCAAATTCTCTAAGTCCTTGCCAATCTGGAGATATTTCAAATGTACCATTTTTTAAGTTAATAAGTACTTTATTTCCTCTAGTGGGTGGTTGAAGGTTAGCCTCTGATAAAAACTGCTTGTATAGTTCATCCTTAAACATATGATACTTTGATTCCATCACAGGAACACCCATTCTCATCGCGGCTTTTGCAAGAAAGGGTTTGAAATCATCTGCGCCCACCGGTTGCCAGTACTCACCGTTAAAGATATAGATAAATCCATCACGGGTAGCTAATCCCCAGTTGTTAGCAGTGGCTACATCTAGCACTTCGTCAACGGTAACAACCACGTAAATCTTCCGTGATATCTTTCCTTCATCTGGCAATCCTGACTTTGCCCGAAAGTCAATGGATTTAATCTGCTCTAATAACTCTGTGAGAACTGCCTCGCATGTTCCCGGCTTAGGAGTTCTGTACTTGCGTTCAGCTGTGCTAACACAACGTTTTAGTTCGTCACCTATTACATCCTTTAAATTAAATGCTTTCATCGAAAACTATATTTAATTGCCTATCACTTATATTTTTCCACATAGCAGGATCGGCAGAATAATGTTTGGCCATCCTACGAGTGTGTTTATCTCTAGCTCTGAATACAGCTTGCAATAGGTTCATCTTTTCCAAATCACGAATATAGTAGGTGATACAATTTCGAAGGATACCAATTTCCAACATACAATCTAAAGAAGTTCCTGTTGTATATCGAAAGTAATTGTACACCTTGTTTATTCCCTTTTCTTTTTCTATCTTTGCCTCATCATCATGGAATTGGGTGGTTGTGGAGACTGCCCTTTTTCTTTTTTCCATAGCCTACCTCCTTACTTCCTTGAAGCCTTTGCTAAATAAACAGCTGCCATCTGTTCACTTTCATCAATAGTATTCACTTTCCCCTGCTTCATCCATGCTTCTATTTCAGCACGATCAAAGTACAACTGTTTTCCATTAGGTTTGTAGTGCGGTATTTGATGATTACAGGTAAGTTTATACAAATGACTTTTACTAAGCCCAGTTAATAGCGATACATCATCCAATGTCAGCACGTTCTTTGCTGCCAATAAGGTATAAACTAAAATCTGATTAATCTTTTCTTCCATTGTTCTTGTTTTTATATGGAAGAGCCTTAATGCAGAACGTTGGTCGGTTCTGCCTATTTGCTCATTCAAAACGGTGTTACCAACTATCACCGTTGTAAGAACAATGCAAACATAAACAAGAAAATTAACCTAATATCAAACAAAAAAATAGCACTTAATAGCCACTTTATTTGTGTCTACTAAGTGCTACTAAATGCCGCTTTAAGAGTATCTAATTTTGTAATTTAGCTTTAATACCCACTATTTCATCAGATGTAAATTTATCGCCATTAATATACTTGTTGTAGTTGCTTCTATTCCCTATATTACCAAATTCATCAGCTACCGCTTTATAAGTAGGCTTTGTAATCCAGCCTATTTGTATTGCTACTTTAATCACTAAAGCCACCTCTTTACCTCCTTTCCCACTCATAACATCGTGTAAAGTCTGAAGTTTAGAGCCATCATCATTTTGCAAGTAATCTTTAAACGGCTTACTTCTTCTCCCTCTTTTGAGAATTTCTTTCTTTTCTTGTTTACCTGACAAACTTTTTTCATCAGTATATGATTCATTGGCCATCATATCAAAATACATAGTTTCGCAATTAAACGCATCTATCACCACAGAGTTTGCTCCCGCATTTCTTAGTCTTTCTGTTGCTTCACGCAGGAATTGGGCTATATCCTTATCTTTGCCTACCGATATTACTTCAATGCACCTTTCACCAACAAGCCCCAAATCGCATACTTTAAAGAATTTATCAAAGTGAAAATCGAACCATACTTTACCATTGTTGCCCAATATTTCCTTGCTATATTTGTAGCTTTCCTCGCCAAGATACTTAAGAGTTCTTATTTTATCCATCATTACTCACTTTATTTATTAAACACATCATTTACAAGGTTTACAGCGTCAACTTTTTTCCTATCCACCACTTTGGCATAAATTTGAGTTGTAGCCACATTAGTGTGCCCTAACATTTTGCTAACAGTGTATAGATCGGTTCCTAACGTAAGCAATAAAGTTGCATAAGTATGGCGAGCTGTGTGAAAAGTCAAATGCTTATTTATTCCTGCCGCTTCTGCCCATTTCTTCAAATTATCTTCTACGGTGGGATTGGAAGGCAAAGAGAATACCTCATCTTCATCATTACCTCTTATTGGTATTATTTCCATCGCTTTATCCGGTAAAGGTATTTTCAACTCCTTACCAGTCTTTTGCATGAAAAGCATAGCAAAGAATTGCCCATCTTCTACTATAATATTCTTCCATCTCAACGCACGAATATCAGAAATTCTTAGTCCGGAAAAGCAGGCAAAAAGATATGCTTTCCCTATATCATCCCTTCTACATGGTGTTATCATTAACTTTAGCAGTTCTTCTTGACTTAAATATTCCCTATGACTATCCGGCTGTTTTACTTTCTCATCAGAAGAAAGAAGTTTAAAAGGATTGATTATTTTATATCCGTCTTTTATAGCAGCATTTATCGCGACTGAAAATGTCCTCACATAGTCTACGATTGTACTATTCTGCAAACGCTTGTTGCCCTTGTAGCTTACATAATCATGTTTCAAGTAATCAATGAAGCCTTTTGCAAAGCCCTTATCAATGCTTGTTAGTCTTGCTACTACTGCAGGTTTATATTCCGCAAGTATTCTCATTAAATTGTCAACATGGGAAATGTCTTTATACTGCCTCTTTTCAAGTTTGACTCTGTAGATCTTAAGCCAGTCCATCAATAATAGCTTATTCTTAACACTGGTATCAGTAATTCCAGCCTGCCCCTTAACTATCGCATTTTGTCGCTCACTTCTTATAACCTCTGCCGCCTGCAAGGTGTTTTCATTCTGCTGTCTTGCTGTTACATTGTTCTTTTCTGGAACAAGATACATTTTCAAGAACTCATAACTTCTTACTCCGTCTCGATAAATATCGAGATACAGGCTTTTATTGCCATTAGCTAATTTCTTGTTCCGAAGCCTAACAAAGTTTTTAGGCTTAACGCTCGCTTTTTGCCTTGCCATTGCTACTATATTTTTTGTTACCTCTACAAAGATAACAGATTCTTTTGATACGAGTAACAAAACGGGTAACAAAAATGCACCCAAAAAGAACAAAGTAACAGAAAACAAACAACCAATACAGTACACTAATCACTTGTTTTTCTTTATGTTTTAATTGTTGTTGTTTTCATGTAAAGTCAATTGTTGGTTGTTTTAAGTTTGCAGGGGAGGGGTACCGCGAGGTAGTCCTCTTCTTTTTTATATAGCAACCGAAATCTGACCTTTATTCTATAATTTTAGCATCTTCAATATCTTCATCATCAGGTGTAATTGGGTTCTTAGGGCGGCGGCGTGTAAATTTAAACCAGTTTATCAACTCAGACAACGAATAAACCAAACTACTGATACCAATGATTATAAATGCTGTATTACGGGCACCAGTCGGATTAAACAGAGCAACGATACCTGCAATAAGAATCAGCGAAGGAATCAGATAAAACGCTCCCGAAACAGACATCCATCGACGTGCCATCGACAAAGAAGCTATTTGCTGTACTCCACCCATAATCAGGATAAAACCTAACAAGAACATCAGCACATCTGCGAAAAACTCGGGCATCACTATCAGCCAAAGACCGAACAGCAAACTCCCTACCCCCTCAATCGGAAAACGGGGAGCCGGGGCATTCTCCGGTCTTTTCCGTCCGAAATAACCGAAAAGGCTGATTACACCGGGAATTAGAAATGCCACCCCTACCGTGATGACAATATAACTAGCTGCCGCATTGGGCCAAAGCACCAACACCAAACCTATGACAAGCGCAAACAAAATGCGAATCAGAGAATAATTCATTGTTTTCATATATTCTATATTTTTTAACGAAGTCTGTTTCAATACTTTTGCGAATATAAGTGTTTCTATCCATATATAAAAATAACAAACGTAGATTGTAATAAGTTCGTAACAAAATCGTTATAGCCATTACACCTCACTTAGATACTTTTGCAGAAAATAAAAAAACAGGTCTTTCATCATGAAATCAAGCGAAGCAAAAAAGAAGTGTCCTTATGTAGAACGTGACATCAGCTGGATGTATTTTAATCAGCGTATCCTCCTCGAAGCTGCCCGTCCGGAAGTACCCCTTCTGGAACGCCTGACTTTTCTCGGCATCTATTCTAACAATCTGGACGAGTTCTTTCGTGTCCGCGTCGCCACACTGAACCGAATCATAGAATATGCTGATAAGAACATATTAAAAGAGCAGGAAACCGCCACACGCACACTCAAACAGATAAGTAAACTACACAATCGCTTCTACGAACAATTTGAAGATACTTTCGCTTCCATCATGGAAGAACTGAAAAAGGAGAATATCTATGTAATCAAAGAAACGGAGATGAACGATGAACAGAAAACATTCATCACCTCTTTCTACCGAAATAAACTGAACGGCTCTACCAATCCGCTTTTCCTCAATGGAGCCCGACCTTTAGACGACCAGACAGATGAGGATATCTATCTCGCTATCCGTTTGCTTCGCAAAGACGAAACAGGAAAAATAAAGGAAAAAGACTATGCTGTTATCGAATTACCAGCCGGAGAATTCGGACGTTTCATCCAACTACCGGATTCGGACGGGAAAACATATCTGATGTTTCTCGATGATGTGATCCGTTATTGCCTGCCTATGATTTTTGTCGGAATGAAGTACACTGATTACGAAGCTTATACTTTCAAATTCACCAAAGACGCCGAAATGGAGATAGACAGCGATCTGCGAACAGGCGTACTTCAGAAGATTTCAAAAGGAGTAAAAAGCCGCAAGAGAGGAGAACCGATTCGATTTGTTTATGATGAACAGATACCCAAAGATTTGCTGAAAAGATTAGTTGACCGGCTGAATGTAGACAAAAACGATACCCGTGTGGCAGGAGGACGTTATCATAACTTCAAAGATCTGATGAAGTTTCCGGTATGCGGGCGTAATGACCTGAAGTATCCCGTCTGGGAACCGATTTTCAAACCGGAACTAAACGGTAAGGAAAGCCTTCTGACGCTGATCCGACAAAAAGACCGCTCATTACACTATCCGTTTCATAGCTTTGATACTTTCATCCGTGTGCTTCGTGAAGCGGCTATCAGCAAAGAAGTAAAAAGCATCAAAATGACACTTTACCGGTTGGCCAAAGAATCAAAAGTGATAAAAGCACTGATCTGCGCAGCCAAGAACGGGAAAAAAGTAACGGTAGTCATCGAACTGCTGGCGCGTTTCGACGAAGCTTCCAACATCAACTGGAGCAAAAGAATGCAGGATGCAGGTATTCATGTCATATTCGGTGTGGAAGGATTGAAAATCCATTCCAAGCTAGTGCACATCGGTACCCGCCACGGAGATATTGCCTGTGTCAGTACAGGCAACTTTCATGAAGGAAACGCACGTATGTACACTGACTATACAATTATGACTGCCCATCGCCCTATCGTCCGGGAAGTAAATGCAGTATTCGACTTTATTGAAAAACCGTACACTCCTGTCAACTTCAAAGAGTTGCTCGTTTCTCCTAATGACATGCGTAAACGACTGATCGCCCTCATCAACAAAGAAATTAAGAACAAGGAACAAGGAAAAGAAGCCTATATTCTGGCAAAAGTGAACCATATTACCGATCAAGCACTCATTGAAAAATTATATGAAGCCTCGGCTACCGGAGTTCAGATAGAGCTGGTAGTACGCGGTAACTGTTCCCTGGTAACAGGTATCCCAGGTATCAGCGAAAATATACATATCAATGGTATTATCGACCGATATCTGGAACACTCCCGCATTTTCATCTTTGCCAATGACGGAGACGAAAAATACTATATCGGTTCTGCCGACTGGATGCCACGAAACCTGGATAACCGCATTGAAGTACTGGCTCCGGTCTATGATAAGGAGATACAGGCAGACTTAAAGCGAATCGTCTGTTACGGATACCGGGATACAGCGAAAGGACGCATAGTAGACGGTACGGGAGAAAATCGGCTTTGGAAAGGATTCCGTTCCACTCTTTGCAAAGGCTCCACTCCTGCCTTCGTCGAAGCAGACAAGACAAACGTACTTTTCCGCTCACAAGAAGAATTATACAAAGAATACAAGAATACATTATGATTAGTATGAAGAAAGTGAATTATGCAGCCATCGACATCGGCTCCAATGCCGTACGATTACTGATAAAATGCGTAAACGAAGAAAATGCCCCCGAACTAATGAGTAAGGTGCAACTCATTCGCATCCCTTTACGACTGGGAGAAGATGCTTTCACAATGGGTGTGATTTCCGCAGAAAAAGAGAAAAAGCTAATCCGCCTGATGAAAGCTTACAAACAGTTGATGAAGATATATGATGTGGTAGACTACCGTGCCTGCGCTACATCTGCCATGCGCGATGCCCGGAACGGTAAAGACATCGTCCGACAAATAGCTAAGAAAACAGGTATACGTGTAGATATCATCGACGGACAGGAGGAGGCACACATCGTGTACGACAATCACATCGAACAGCTTTTCGCCTCCGGGCAGAACTACCTGTATGTAGATGTCGGCGGCGGTAGTACTGAAATTAATCTGATCAGCAACGGAGAACTGAAGAGCTCCCGCTCATACAATATCGGCACGGTCCGTATGCTCAGCGGCATGGTGAAAGAAGAAGAAAGAGAGGCTTTACATACCGATCTGACAGGGCTTGCCACGGAATATGCACCTATCAGCATCATCGGTTCGGGAGGAAACATCAACAAACTGTTCCGTCTGGCAGACAAAAAAGATAAAAAGGCTTCTTTCCTACCCGTTGAATCGCTACGCGAAATCTACGAAGCATTGCAAACTCTTCCTGCCGAGCAACGTATCAAACAATATAAGCTAAAACCGGACCGGGCAGATGTCATCGTTCCGGCTGCGGAAATATTCCTGGAAGTAGCTACTTATGTAAAAGCGACCGGAATCATTGTACCTACTATCGGACTGTCAGATGGAATTATTGATAGTCTGTATACACAAAATATGGCATCCTTTGACACCTCTTCCACCCATATATAAAGAACTGCCCTGTAAATCCGGACTGGATTACAGGGCAGTTTCTTAAACGTTATAAGGGTATAATCTATCAGAATGGGAAAATCAATGGCAGCACAAATATCATCACAATTCCCATGATAATCTGCAACGGTAATCCCACCTTCACATAATCCATGAAAGTATATTGTCCAGCAGGCATTACCAACGCATTAGGCGGTGTAGAGAACGGAGAAGCAAAACACATACTTGCACCCACCGTCACTGCAAACAGGAAAGGAACCGGACTAACACCAATCTGCATAGCACTTTGCAAAGCAATCGGTGCAAGCAGGACAGCTGTAGCCGTGTTACTGATAAACATAGTCATCAATGAAGTTGTAAAATAAATACCCGCCATCAATGCTACAGGCCCGTAAGCTCCCAACCCACTGACCAAAGTATTGGAGATATATTCCGAAGCACCTGTTTTCTCTAATGCCAGCGACATAGGAAGCATAGCTGCAATCAACACGATACTTTCCCAGTTAATCGTTTTATAAGCAGCCTCTACATTACGGAAACATCCTGTCAGAACCATCAAAATACCTGCTATCATAACGGCTGTTACCGGGGCAATCGGGATAAAGTCAAATACCATCATTGCCACCATCAGCACCATGATAGAGGCGGCAACGGGAGCTTTATAGTCCAAAGTTACTTTCGCCGCTTCTGCCAAAGGCTGTCCTAACACCACCCAATCCGAATCCTCTTTACTAAGACGGGCAATGTTACTCCAGGTTCCCTGCACTAAAAGCACATCACCACTATGAATCCGCTCATTCCCCAAATCCTGCAACAGATATTCCTTCTTACGACGGATACCCAACACATTCACATTAAATTTATCACGGAATCCGGACTCCTTGATGGTCTGGTTGATCAGGCTAGAGGCAGGCATCAATACTATTTCAGCGATACCTATATCATAAAAATCAAGAGAATTGGTAGTACTTTTCGTCTCTTCCGTAGCGTGATCATCCAATATATCGAGCAAGTAATCTTCAGCAAACTGTTGTACTTTATCAAATTCTCCAGACACATACAGAATATCTTCCGCTTCCAACATAGTATCCGGTTCGGCAAGTTTCTGAGTGATCGTCTTCAGAAAACGATGTTGCGAGGCGTCTCCACGACGGACTTCCATAATGTTGAGTCCATATTTACGACGAATATCCAAATCAAGAATAGTCTTTCCCAAAAGAAGCGAATCTTTTATCACTTGCATACGGAACAGATTACTCGAAAGTCCATATTCATTTACCAGTTCTTTTAGTGACTTACCCGAACGGCTATTATCATCTTTCTGCCCTTTTTTAGAAAGAAACCACTTACTAAGAGGCATCAAAACCAGTGTACCGACTGCCACACTCACAAGACCTACGGGCAAGAAGGTAAAGAAAGAAAGCGGTTCGAAACCTGCGGAAGTCAATGTATTTTGTATGACAAGATTCGGTGGTGTACCGATCAGCGTCATCATTCCTCCCATACTACTGGCAAAAGCTAATGGCATCAGCAACCGGCTCGGATTCATTTTGGCACTCATCGCCAGACTAACCACAATAGGAAGCATCAATGCTACCGTACCGGTATTACTGACAAATGCACCAATAGCAGAAGTGACCAGCATAACAAGCAAAAACAAGCGAATTTCGCTGTTTCCTGCAAGTTTAAGAATACGAGAACTAATCATTTTTGCCAGACCTGTCTGAAAAATAGCTCCACCCACCACAAACAGTCCGATCATCATAATGACTACCGAATTGGAGAAACCGGAAAGGGCCTCATCAGGTGTTAATATCTGAAAGATAAGTAAAGCTACTAACGCACATAGTGCCACAAGATCCGAACGTACCTTACCGTTTACAAAAAAGATAGCCGAAAGAACGAGAATGATAATGGTTATCAACATAAGCAAAAAAATAAAATGATTGTTTTATCCTGAATGTATCAAAGATTTGTTTTGGATGAGCAAAATTAAAAAATACTTTGCCGCTATAAAAACAAATTAGAATTGTTTTTAGTTCACAGGAGATCATTTAATATTTTAATACATTCTTACTTTTTACAAAAAGACGTTCAATCAAAATATTTTAAAACCAAACAGGAAATAAAGAGCACCAAAGTTCCACAAACCGGACATACACAGCCCTCCCGACAGACTTTACAAGATTAAACAACAATATATTTTAGAATTTCCCTTTAAGTATTACAGAAAATGCATATATTTACCACAGATTTAGTACAAACATAAATTATGGCAAACAATATCCTATCCATTATTTGGAATACAGACCAGCATTGGAGCTATTATTATTTACTAATAGGCATTTTACTCCTGATTATCTGCTTTTTATTATACAGATTGAAACAACTGAAAAAGAATACAGGAAAAGAAAAGGATTACTACCATTCTTTATTCGATATACTTGATAATCTCCCTTTTCCTATTATGGTAAAAGATATTCAGGATAGCTTTCGATATTACTACTGGAACAAAGAATCCGAACTGCAATCCGGTATCAAGCGGGAAGGAGCAGTGGGATATACTGATTATGAAATCTATGGAGAAGAACGGGGCAGAAGATATCGTGAAGTGGATGAGTCTCTTGTACAGGCAGGAAAGATATATCGGGCAGAAGAAAGTTACAGTACAGCAGACGGAGTAGCACATGATACAATCGCTGTAAAATCAATCATCAAATGGAAAGAAAAGAAAAAATGGCTGTTAGTAGTCCGATGGGATATCACCCGGTTGAAAACCTACGAACGGGAATTGATTGCAGCCAAAGAAGAGTTGGAAAAAGCACTAAACAAACAGAAGTTAGCACTGAAGAGCGTGAATTTCGGACTCATCTATATCGATAAAAACTACCTGGTACAATGGGAAGAGACAACGCAAATTACTAATATGGTGAAAGGAAGGCGTTATATACCGGGACAAATCTGTTATAAAACGAGTGCACTGCGCGATACTCCATGCGGGCAATGTGCCTTTCAGAAAGCGATTGAACAAGGAAAAATCATACGTCACACCATCCGGATTGATCAGGTAGACTTTGAGGTAACAGCTACTCCGGTATACGATCATGAAGGAACAGAAATTATCGGTGGCCTGCTGCGTTTCGAGGATATCACCGAAAAACTGAAAATGGACAAAATGCTTCAGGAAGCCAAAGAACGGGCGGAAGAATCAAATCGCCTGAAATCAGCCTTTCTTGCCAATATGAGTCACGAGATACGTACTCCGTTGAATGCGATTATTGGATTTTCTGACATGATCTGTCAAATGGGTGAAGAGGAAGAGAAACAGGAATACATGAAGATAGTATCCAGTAATAATGAGCTGTTGCTGCAATTGATAGATGACATTCTCGACCTGTCCAAAATCGAAGCCGGCACCATGGAATTTACCTTTGCTCCTACTGATATCAATGAGTTAATGGAAGGTATCTGCAGACAAATGCAAGAGAAAAATACTTCTCCCGATGTAGCAATCACTTTTACGGAGAAAGCAACAGAGTGTATTTTTCATACAGACCGCGTACGTCTTTCACAAGTTATCATCAACTTCACAAACAATGCAATGAAATTCACTTCAGAAGGTTCTATCCAAATGGGATACAGGATTGATGAAACAAAAGATGAAATTTACTTCTATGTAAAAGATACAGGCATTGGAATACCGGCAGATAAAATAGACGAAGTATTTGAACGTTTTGTTAAGTTAAACACATTTGCAAAGGGTACAGGACTTGGGTTAGCTATCTGTCGTGTAATTGTAGAACGGTTAGAAGGTACCATCGGAGCAAATTCCAGGGAAGGAGAAGGTTCATGCTTCTGGTTCAGACTTCCGATGCATCAAAAAGTATAAAGTCTGATACTGCTTATAAGTAAAAAACTGTCCGAAAAGTACGTTTACCTCTATCAAAGTGATAGTAAACAGACCCTTTTCGGACAGCTTTGTTCGTTTATATTAAAAGAAGAAGTGATCAGAGAGCAGTTTCCAATATTTTACGGGCAACAGCACCTGTCACATTCTCATTTTCTCCATACTTTGCACCACGTTCATTAAAACGACGCTCAATTTCCAGAATGGTCTCTTCACCAATATTTTCTTCGTGCAAACGAGTAGTCAATCCTAATGAACGGAAAAATTCTTCAGTACGACGAATCGTTTCCTCAATGCGTTCTTCTTTCGTTCCGGAAGTGATCTTCCATACTCTTTCACCGTACTGCAATAACTTGTCCGCTTTTGCTTCCCGGAGCACACGCAAAGTTGCGGGGAGAACAATCACCAGCGTATGGCCATGCGTCAGCCCATGCAATGCAGTGATTTCATGACCAATCATGTGAGTTGCCCAGTCTTGAGATACCCCCATTGCTATAAATCCGTTCAATGCCATAGTGGCCGAAAGCATAAAATCCGCCATCAGTTGATAATCATGCTGGTTTTCACGAATCTTCGGAGCTATTTCCACCAGAGTTTGCAGAATTCCCTCCGCCCAACGGTCCATCACACGGCTCTGTCCGGCGGCAGTCATATATTGTTCCATTACATGAACGAATGTATCTGCCAATCCGCAGGCTACCTGATGGGGAGGCAAAGTAAAGGTTACTTCCGGATCGAGGATAGAAAACAAAGGGAAATTGGAATAGAAAGGATATTTCTCTTTGGTTTCGTGACGGGAGATAACAGCTCCGTTATTCATTTCCGAACCTGTAGCAGGGAGTGTCAGTACGGTAGAAAGAGGAACGGTTTTGGTTACCGGGCGTCCGGCAAGCACCAGGTCCCAGGCATCACCGTCGTACAGCAAACCTGCGGAAATCAGCTTCGTACCATCAATAACCGAACCGCCACCCACAGCTAATAAATAATCTATTTTCTGCTCCTTACCTAAAGCTATCGCTTTTCGAAGCGTTTCAATGGCAGGATTGGGCTCAATACCCCAGAACTCTACTGTAAAATGATGTTTAAGTGCTTCTTTCACCTGATCATACACACCATTCTTTTTCACGCTGCCTCCACCAAAGGTAATCATGATACGTTTGTCGGATGGTATCTCTTTACTCAGTCGGGCAATCATTCCATGCCCCATAATCAGCTTTACGGGATTCTGAAAGATAAAATTTTCCATATCTGTCTATTGTTGTTATTTGGGTTATTAGTTACTAACCTTACAAATATACATCAATTATCTGAAACCTCCCGGAGATCAGACAATGAATTGCTGTGCTACCGAAGGGACCATAGCAGACAACCACGGTTTCATGTCTTCAGCTACCAATAACCAATACAACAATAGTATAATAAAAATAGCAATAGCTATACCTACTAAAACTTTTCTCTGTTTCATAATTGTTTTTGTTTAAATATTCAATATTTATAAGAACAGATTTGACTGAGAATTGTTCTATATCAGAAAAATGAGGGAGAAAAAGAAAAAAAGTCAGATTTTGTTTGTTGTTTCAAACAAAGTGTCTATATTTGCCCCCGTTAAATAACAATTAAATAACGAAAGACAATGAGAACAATGTTAGTAAATACATATTGGTGGTGGCGCCCGTTACAACTCCGACAGTCGTAAGGGAGCAGCGCTCGTATGTATATACCTCATTAAAGATATAACAGATTTGAAAGAGCCCTGTCGCAACCTGCGACAGGGCTCTTTTTATTTACCCGTTTTGAAAATCGAATAAATAACAATAAATACAAATAGGATTATGAAAAGTTTTTTAGTTGACCAGGATGGCTATTACGGAGAGTTCGGCGGTGCTTATGTACCGGAAATTCTCCACAAATGTGTAGAAGAATTAAAGAACAGGTACCTTGAAGTACTCGAAAGTGAGGAATTTAAAAGAGAATTTGACCAGTTATTGCGTGACTACGTAGGACGTCCTTCCCCACTCTATCTGGCACGCCGGCTTTCAGAGAAGTATGGTTGCAAAATGTATCTGAAACGGGAAGATCTGAATCATACGGGTGCTCATAAGATCAATAACACCATCGGGCAGATTCTGCTGGCACGACGCATGGGTAAGAAACGTATCATCGCCGAAACCGGAGCGGGACAACACGGTGTGGCTACAGCTACCGTATGTGCACTGATGGATATGGAATGTATCGTCTACATGGGTAAAACGGATGTTGAACGCCAACACATCAATGTAGAAAAAATGAAGATGCTGGGAGCTACGGTAATCCCTGTCACTTCCGGAAATATGACGCTGAAAGATGCGACTAACGAAGCGATCCGCGACTGGTGCTGTCATCCTGCCGACACTTATTATATCATCGGTTCTACAGTAGGTCCTCACCCTTATCCTGACATGGTGGCGCGACTGCAATCTGTAATCAGCGAAGAAATCAAAAAACAACTTTTGGAAAAAGAAGGTCGTGATTACCCTGATTATCTGATAGCTTGTGTAGGTGGAGGAAGTAATGCCGCCGGAACTATTTATCATTATATCAACGACGAACGGGTAGGCATCATTCTGGCAGAAGCAGGCGGGAAAGGAATAGAGACCGGAATGACCGCCGCTACGATCCAACTTGGTAAAATGGGAATCATTCACGGAGCACGTACTTACGTTATCCAAAACGAGGACGGACAGATTGAAGAGCCTTACTCTATATCTGCCGGGCTGGATTATCCGGGAATCGGTCCGATACACGCTAATCTTGCCGCTCAAAGACGTGCTACCGTATTGGCGGTCAATGATGACGAAGCAATAGACGCCGCTTATGAACTGACCCAACTTGAAGGAATCATTCCCGCACTGGAATCTGCCCATGCAATCGGTGCACTGAAAAAACTGAAGTTCAAACCGGAAGATGTGGTTGTACTGACCGTATCGGGACGAGGCGACAAGGACATTGAAACTTATTTGTCTTTCAATGAAAAGTGATTATCAACATCTAATTTGTAGTTTGGATTTAGAATTTATAAAAATGAAAACATTCAGTTATACAGCCCATAGCAAACAGGTACTCGGAGATATGCATACTCCGGTCAGTATCTATCTGAAAGTACGTGATATGTATCCGCAATCCGCATTGATGGAAAGCTCCGACTACCATGCTGGAGAAAATTCCCTGTCATTCATCGCTCTATGCCCACTGGCAAGTATAGGCGTCAATAGTGGAATTGTTACGACGAGTTATCCCGACAATAGCCGGAAGGAAGAACCGTTAACCAAATCATTCACCGTAGAAAAAGCGATGAATCAATTCATCAGCCAGTTTCTGGTGACCGGAGAGAACAAAAATGTTTGCGGACTTTACGGATATACCACGTTCAACGCGGTAAAATATTTCGAGCATATTTCGGTAAAAGAAAGTCATGATGAACAGAATGATGCTCCGGATTTGCTATACATATTATATAAGTATATCATTGTTTTCAATCACTTCAAGAATGAATTGACTCTGGTAGAGATGCTGGGTGAAGGAGAAGAAAGCGGTTTGCCGGAACTGGAAGCTGCTATCGAGAACAGGAATTATGCTTCTTACAATTTCTCGGTGACAGGTCCTGTCACCAGTCCGATCTCCGATGAAGAACATAAAGCGAATGTTCGCAAGGGAATTGCACATTGTATGCGTGGGGATGTTTTTCAAATTGTTCTTTCCAGAAGATTCGTCCAACCGTACGCCGGAGATGATTTCAAAGTTTATCGTGCTCTTCGAAGTATCAACCCTTCTCCTTATCTTTTCTATTTCGACTTCGGAGGATATCGTATTTTCGGTTCTTCACCGGAGACACATTGTAAAATTGAAGACGGACGTGCCTATATCGACCCGATCGCCGGAACAACCCGCCGTACCGGAGATACGGTAAAAGACCGCGAACTGACTGAAGCACTCCTTGCAGATCCAAAAGAAAATGCAGAGCACGTGATGCTGGTTGATCTGGCAAGAAATGACCTTTCGCGTAACTGTCACGATGTACGGGTATTGTTTTATAAGGAGCCACAGTATTACAGCCATGTAATTCACTTGGTCAGCCGTGTAAGCGGCCAGTTGAATGAAGGAGCGGATAAGATTAAAACTTTCATCGATACTTTCCCTGCGGGAACATTGAGCGGTGCACCTAAAGTACGTGCCATGCAGTTGATTAGCGAAATCGAACCTCACAATCGAGGTGCTTATGGTGGTTGTATCGGTTTTATCGGACTAAACGGAGAACTAAATCAAGCGATTACCATTCGTACTTTTGTCAGTCGGAATAATGAATTATGGTTTCAAGCCGGAGGAGGCATCGTAGCACGTAGCCAGGATGAATACGAGTTGCAAGAGGTGAACAATAAATTAGGAGCTCTGAAAAAAGCAATCGATTTGGCTGTCAATTTAAAAAACTAATCGTTCAAAGTAGCCCGTCTGAAAAAGTCAGAATAACCATTTGAACAACAATTTTACAATGAAAACAAAATGAAAATATTACTTTTAGATAACTACGATTCTTTCACCTACAACTTGTTGCATGTAGTGAAAGAACTGGGAGCTACAGACATCGAAGTAGCCCGCAACGACCAGATAGACCTTGATGAAGTGGAACGATTTGACAAAATTATTCTCTCGCCGGGTCCGGGGATACCTGAAGAAGCAGGATTGTTATTGCCCGTCATCAAAAGATATGCACCGACAAAGAGTATCTTAGGCGTTTGTCTGGGGCATCAGGCTATCGGCGAGGCTTTTGGCGCACATCTGGAAAACCTGAAAGAAGTATATCATGGTGTACAGACACCGATCAGTATCCTACAGAAAGAGGTACTTTTTGAAGGATTAGGCAAAGAGATACCTGTCGGGCGCTATCATTCCTGGGTAGTCAGCCGGGAAGGTTTTCCTGAATGCCTGGAGATAACGGCAGAAAGCCGGGAAGGACAAATTATGGCACTACGCCATAAGACCTACGATGTACATGGAATCCAGTTCCATCCCGAGTCCGTACTAACGCCACAAGGAAAAGAAATTATCAAAAACTTCTTAAACGAATAAACTTATGAAACAGATCCTATACAAACTTTTCGAGCACCAATATCTGGGACGCGATGAAGCCCGTACTATCTTGCAAAACATCGCACAAGGAAAATACAATGATGTACAGGTGGCATCACTGATCACTGTCTTTCTGATGCGTAATATCTCTGTAGAGGAGTTATGCGGATTTCGTGATGCATTATTGGAAATGCGGGTTCCGGTTGACTTGAGCGAGTTCTCTCCGATAGATATTGTCGGCACGGGAGGTGATGGGAAAAATACGTTCAATATTTCGACAGCCGCCTGCTTTACAGTAGCCGGAGCAGGTATTCCGGTGGTGAAACATGGCAATTATGGAGCAACTTCAGTCAGTGGCGCCAGCAATGTAATGGAACAGCATGGTGTCAAATTCACAAGTGATGTAGACCAGATGCGTCGCAGCATGGAACTATGTAATATCGCCTATCTGCATGCTCCATTGTTTAATCCGGCACTGAAAGCAGTTGCCCCGATTCGTAAAGGACTGGCAGTACGTACCTTCTTTAATATGCTCGGTCCGTTGGTTAACCCGGTATTACCGGCTTATCAGCTCTTAGGTGTATATAATCTTCCGCTTTTGCGCCTTTATACCTATACTTATCAGGAAAGTAAGACTAAATTTGCAGTTGTCCATAGTCTGGACGGATATGATGAAATTTCTCTGACAAACGAGTTCAAGGTAGCAACCTGTGGGAATGAGAAGATCTACACTCCGGAAAGTCTCGGATTTTCCCGTTATCAAGATGCTGATCTGGATGGCGGGCAAACACCGGAAGACGCCGCAAAAATCTTTGATAACATCATGAATAATACGGCTACGGAAGCACAAAAGAACGTAGTTGTTATTAATGCAGCTTTCGCTATTCAGGTAGTTCATCCGGAAAAAACGATTGAAGAGTGCATCGCCCTCGCTAAGGAATCTCTGGAAAGTGGCCGGGCATTGACTACATTAAAGAAATTCATTGAATTGAATAATAAATAATAGGTGATAAGTAATAATTCAAAATAAATGAAAGATATATTATCCGAAATTATAGCTAACAAGCGATTTGAAGTTGATTTGCAGAAGCAAGCTATTTCCATCGAGCAATTGCAGGAAGGTATCCATGAAATTCCGGCTTCCCGCTCCATGAAAAAAGCCTTAGCTTCTTCCGATTCCGGTATCATTGCCGAATTTAAGCGTCGTTCGCCATCTAAAGGGTGGATCAAGCAGGAGGCACGTCCCGAAGAAATTGTTCCATCCTATGTCACTGCAGGTGCTTCTGCCCTCTCTATTCTCACTGATGAAAAATTCTTTGGAGGAAGCCTGAAAGACATCCGCACCGCACGTCCTTTAGTCGACATACCTATTATAAGGAAAGATTTCATCATTGATGAATATCAGCTATATCAAGCTAAAATAGTCGGTGCAGATGCTGTACTCCTTATTGCCGCCGCATTGGAACAAGGGAAATGTCAGGAACTGGCGGGACAGGCACATGAACTGGGACTGGAAGTATTACTGGAAATACATAGCGCGGAAGAATTACCTTATATTAATAGCCAAATAGACATGATAGGAATTAATAATCGCAATCTGGGTACTTTCTACACAGATGTAGAGAACTCTTTCCGGCTGGCAGGACAACTTCCACAAAATACAGTATTGGTATCGGAGAGTGGCATTTCCGATCCGGAAGTGGTAAAACGTCTTCGGACAGCGGGATTCCGGGGATTCCTTGTCGGAGAGACATTTATGAAAACTCCACAACCGGGAAAAACTTTGCAGAATTTCTTAAAAGCCATCCAATAAATTTATTAACCATTAAGAACGGACAGACTTATGATCAACGGAAAAATCATCAAAGTATGCGGTATGCGTGAAGCCCAGAATATACGGGACGTGGAATCACTACAGAAAGTGGATATGATGGGATTTATTTTCTATCCCAAATCTCCCCGTTATCTCTACGAACTTCCTGCCTACTTGCCTACTCATGCCCGCCGTGTCGGAGTTTTTGTGAATGAAGACAAAAAAGTAATCACGATGTACGCCGATCGTTTCGGACTGGAATATATCCAGCTTCACGGCAAAGAATCACCGGAATACTGCCAGTCATTGCGCGCCTCCGGTCTGAAAATCATCAAAGCTTTTTCCGTAGCCCGTCCGAAAGATTTGAATCATGTAAGCGAGTATGAAAAAGCTTGCAATCTCTTCCTGTTTGATACGAAATGTGAGCAGTATGGTGGCTCAGGAAATCAATTCGACTGGAATATCCTGCATACCTACAACGGACAAGTTCCATTCTTATTGAGCGGCGGCATCAATTGTCACAGTGCCAACGCATTGAAAGAATTCAATCATCCCCGACTGGCAGGTTACGACCTGAACAGCCGCTTCGAACGGAAAGCAGGAGAAAAAGACCCGGAACGCATTCGGATGTTTCTAAATGAACTAAAATCATAAATTTAAATTTTCAATAGTCATGAACAGAATTAATCAACTCTTCAATAGCAACAAGAAAGACATTCTTTCTATTTATTTTTGTGCAGGTGATCCTACATTAGATGGAACAGCCAACGTTATCCGTACGCTCGAAAAACATGGAGTCAGTATGATCGAAGTCGGTATTCCATTCAGTGACCCTATGGCAGACGGTATTGTTATCCAAAATGCGGCTACTCAGGCTTTACGTAATGGAATGTCATTAAAGATCCTTTTCGAACAATTACGCAACATTCGTCAGGATGTAAACATTCCATTGGTATTTATGGGGTATTTAAACCCGATCATGCAGTTCGGATTTGAAAACTTCTGCCATCAATGTGTAGAATGTGGAATAGATGGTGTTATCATCCCCGATTTGCCCTTTAGGGATTATCAAGACCACTACCGCATCATTGCCGAGCGTTATGGAATCAAAGTAATCATGCTCATTACCCCGGAAACCAGTGAAGAGCGGGTAAGGGAGATTGATGCACATACAGATGGATTCATCTATATGGTTTCATCTGCAGCAACTACGGGCGCACAACAAGACTTCAACGAACAGAAGCGTGCCTATTTTAAGAAGATTGAAGATATGAATTTGCGCAACCCGTTAATGGTAGGGTTCGGCATCTCTAACAAAGCAACTTTCCAAGCGGCTTGCGAACATGCTTCCGGAGCTATTATAGGCAGCCGCTTTGTCACTCTGCTTGAAGAAGAAAAAGATCCGGAAAAAGCCATTCTAAAACTGAAAGAAGCACTCAGATAACCATAGGAAACAGCTTAACAGCAAGTAGCTAAAATAATCGGATAACATCATTTTGCTTTGCATTACGATTTTACCCGATTATCTTAGTTACCTTACTACTTTTTATGACTCACCTCATTTTTTCTTTTAATCCATCGCAGCTTTTCGCATAAATATTCATATTTATAACATTTCACAGCAAACTACGAACAAATTCATCTTTTACTATTCATAATTCACAATTAATCTATATCTTTGTCAGCGTTTTAACAGAAATTTATCAATTATGAGTATAGAGACCCCTTCCGTTTTGTTAATTTACACAGGTGGAACTATCGGAATGATAGAAAATTCGGAGACAGGTGCCTTAGAAAACTTTAATTTCGACCACTTGCTCAAACACGTGCCTGAACTGAAAAGATTCAACTATCGCATTTCTTCCTATCAATTCGATCCCCCTCTCGACTCTTCTGATATGGAACCTGCTTATTGGGCGAAACTTGTAAAAATAATCAACTATAATTACGACTACTTCGACGGCTTTGTAATTCTACATGGAACAGATACAATGGCCTATACAGCTTCTGCACTGAGTTTCATGCTCGAAAATCTGAATAAACCTGTTATTCTTACCGGTTCTCAGTTGCCTATCGGAACACTGCGTACAGACGGAAAAGAAAATCTGATTACAGCAATCGAAATTGCCGCTGCCAAGAATCCGGACGGTACGGCTATTGTCCCCGAAGTATGCATTTTCTTCGAAAACCATCTGATGCGCGGCAATCGTACTACAAAAATTAATGCCGAGAACTTTAATGCCTTCCGGTCTTTCAATTATCCGCCATTGGCACGTGTGGGCATTCACATTAAATACGAACCTAATCTTATTCGCAAACCCGACCCTGACAAACCGTTAAAGCCACATTATCTATTTGATACGAATGTAGTCATACTAACTCTCTTTCCCGGCATTCAGGAGGAAATCATTCATTCACTTCTCCATGTTCCAGGATTAAAAGCTGTTGTTATGAAAACTTTCGGATCAGGAAATGCACCACAAAAAGAATGGTTCATCCGGGAATTAAAAGAGGCTACTGATCGTGGAATTATTATTGTAAACATCACGCAATGCGCTTCCGGAGCAGTAGAAATGGGGCGTTATGAAACAGGAATGCATCTGTTAGAAGCAGGCGTCATCAGCGGATATGACAGCACTCCAGAATGTGCTGTAACCAAACTAATGTTTTTGCTAGGACACGGACTGCCTAATAAAGAGATACGATACAAAATGAACTCTTGTTTAATAGGAGAAATAACCAAACCTTAGAGAAATAACCATCATAGTAATCCCCTGATTGTTACTATCTAATGTTTCGACAAAAGAAAAACAAGACAAACATCTTTTCACTTTTCGAAAAAAGTGAACCAAAACGGAAATATAGTTGTTTTCCACACAATAAATATCAAAAAATACATCTTTAATTCAAAATATACAACTATCTTTGCAACAAACAAAAGAACAATCAAACAATAGACATTATGATGAAAAAAACAATTCTGCTTACGCCGGTTATTGCGATAGCAATAGTAAGTATGTTATTCAGTTGTGTAGATTCTGAAAAGGATTTATATGATCCGTCTTATCAGACATCCAATCCAATGGGGGATGGTTTTGCTGCACCGGATGGATTTAATTGGGCAACAACCTCCAATGTAAAAGTCAATGTAGAAGTTAATGCTCAGACTGATGATGAATTTTATTATGTAGTTGAGATATATGATACAAATCCTATTATTTCGCCAAATGCACACCTTCTAGATAAAGGTGTAGCCAAAGGAAATGAACCATATACATCAGAAATTTCAATCGAAAGTACAATCAAAACTATTTTTGTAAAAGAAATCACTCCAACGGGACTTGCTACTATCAGAACAGCAGAGATTACAGATGGAATTGCCAACTGCAATTTCAAAACAACTACACCTTCTGTGCGGAGTCTTGCTGCTACGACTCGCGGTTTTACCACAATAACAGACCCCAATCCCGATGATACGTCTTTATTTCCTTTAGAATGTCCTAGTAACATTGAAAATTTTAACGCTGAAAAATGCGTAGAAGGCAACAGCTATAAAGTTACTTCTTCCACGAAGAGAATCAGTTTATGGATAAAAAATATAAAATTATATATAACTGAAGATATTGAACTATCTGAGCAGATTTATCTTACTGAAGGCTCTTGTTTATATATTCTCCCTGGGAAAAAAGTTTCCATGCCTCAGGCCCAAAATAACGGACAAGCCAATTGTATGATTACGATTGGTACTGGAGCAACTTTGACAGTAACTAAAACAATACAATTAGACAATAATTATAAACTTTACAATTTAGGAACAATTACTGCCGAAAAATTAATCTGCACCAACTCTTCTACCTTCTTCAATGCTGGTACTGCCAACATTGAAGACAGATTAAGTGGAGAAAATGGTCAAAGCACGATATCCAATTCTGGAAACTTAAAAGCGGAGGAAATATATGCTCAAGGAAATAGTCACATAATTAACACGGGTACTATAGAAGCAGAGGAAACAGTAATCAACAGTACCGGAGCTTCTTGGGTTAATGAAGGATCATGGACCACAGAAGATATGAAAATATCTGCATGGAATGACTATTGTTATAATAAATGTAAACTGATAGTAACTGATGAATTTGAAATGACAGAAGGTCATTTAATAGTTGATGGTGGCGGCTTTGTCCAATGCAAAGAGCTATACATGAACAATGCAAAAATAGAATTAGGAGCTAAAGCACTGTTTGAAATTACAGAAAAAGCTAAATACGGATACCAAGACAAAGACAAAGGATTTAAAGGGACAGGAGCTGAAAAAGCACTCCTGATCATTAAGAAAGCTGTCGCTAAAACATTAAGCCCAAATCTTATCCATTATTCAGGTAACCTCCAGATAGTTTGTTCTGATCATGTAATTGAAAAGATAGATGACTGGAATATATGTTGGACAATGACAGGTGGAGCAGAATGGGGAGAAGAAGGTAAAAACACTGTTTCAATACCTGAGTCCGAATGTAGTAACGGATATAATGGAGGGACTCCTACTCCACCTGTAAATCCGGAATTCCCCATTGAAGTGGAAGATAATCAGAATTACACCTACCTTTTTGAAGATCAATGGCCATTATATGGAGATTATGACATGAATGACATCGTCTTGACCATTCAGAAAAGGCAAATATTCACTAATAAAAAAAATAAGGTAACAAAGTTCGAATTGAGTATTGACCTATCCGCAGCCGGAGCAACAAAAAGCATCGGAGCAGCTATCATGCTGGACAATGTGCCTGCCACAGCAATTACTCAATCAGTAGAATTCAACGACAAGACTCTTGTCAGAAACTTCAATCTGAATAATAACAATATTGAAAATGGTCAGGATTATGCTGTAATACCTTTGTTTGATGACGCCCATAAAGTATTGGGAAGAGATCGATATGAACAGATTAATACGTTTTCAGATTACGCTGGTAATACCAAACCTAAAAATATCAGTTTCTCTATTGTATTCAATAATCCGACAATATCAGCAGAGGCTTTCAATATCAATAAACTGAATGTCTTTATTATTGTGGATGGCAATAGAAACCAACGAAAGGAAATACATGTTGCAGGATATCAACCAACAAAGCTGGCAAATACAGATCTGTT
Source organism: Bacteroides sp. HMSC067B03 (assembly GCF_001811315.1). NCBI lineage: Bacteria > Pseudomonadati > Bacteroidota > Bacteroidia > Bacteroidales > Bacteroidaceae > Bacteroides > Bacteroides sp. HMSC067B03. The sequence continues at coordinate 111,921 of NZ_KV804450.1, forward strand.
TGGCGGAAACAACGACAACAGTCATTCGGGCAGTAAGAAATACTACATAAGTAAAGAGAATCTAGCATGGGGCATTATGGTTCCTTCTAATTTCAAATGGCCTTTAGAGTATGTAAATATCAAGACTGCCTATTCACAATTCGGTGACTGGGTTACGAGCGGTGGCACAGAAAATGAAAAATGGTGGAATGATTTTGATGTAAATAAAGTATTCCAAACAAATAAAAACTAACCTCCCTTATCAGCACGGGTTTCATAAAAATCATGAAATCCGTGTTTTTTCCTCACTAAACGCATCTGATATGTCCTATTAATAAATAAAAATAATAGTTTCTATGAATTTTACTTCTGCTAATTGAAAGTTTATTCTAAAATTATATATATATTTGCACGAAGTGAAACAAATACAAGAGATTCAATTTAATCTATATAAATCAAGTAACAAAGCAGGCAATAGAAAGGTTCTATTTGTATGAAAAAAAAAATACTATTAGTTGATGATAAAGCGACTATTGGAAAAGTTGCAAGTATATATTTAGGTAAAGATTACGATGTTATGTACTTGGAAAATCCTATTAAAGCAATAGATTGGCTTAATGAAGGTAATGTACCCGATCTCATTATTTCCGATATCCGTATGCCGTTAATGAGAGGAGATGAATTCCTCAGATATATGAAAGCCAATGAGTTATTCAAGTCAATTCCTATCGTTATGCTATCCAGCGAAGAAAGTACTACGGAAAGAATTAAATTACTGGAAGAAGGAGCAGAGGACTATATCCTGAAGCCATTCAATCCTTTGGAACTAAAAATCCGAATCAAAAAGATTATCGACTAATACAGCCTTTAAATGCAATATTTTGTTTACATAGGTAGACACAACAAAACGATAGAACTGTTTTCGAAGTTAAGTACCGGAGTATTCTATGCAGCACCAAACTGCCATAAAGCAACTAAAGTGTTAGACAAGATACGAGAAAAATACGATGCAGCTTTATTTATTGAGCAGATCGAACTATCAAAAGATATCGCGGATATCCGTTCTCTGCGCAAAAGATATCCGGGACTTTATATGGTACTGGTTATAGATAGCATCACTAAGGAAGAAGCTACAGAATACCTGAAAGCGGGGGTTAACAACACTATTAAGTACGAAACCAACAGTCAAGTACTAAAAGATTTATCAACTTTCCTCACACGTAGAAAAGAGCAAAAAATAGAGGCTCTACAACTCAAAACACAAAATCTGAATGCTTTTTGTCTGCCCACATGGAAAAGAATCTTTGATATAATCTTTTCCGGAATAGCATTACTTTTTCTCTCTCCTCTTTTAATAGCCACAGCTATAGCTATTCGCATGGAGAGTAAAGGACCGATTATCTACAAATCCAAACGTGTAGGAAGCAACTACCTGATATTCGATTTTCTCAAATTTCGTTCGATGTATACCGACGCCGATAAACATCTGAAGGATTTTAATGCTCTCAACCAGTATCAGCAGGAAGAACAGGAAGAAGATGATATCTGGGGAGAAGAATCCGGCATATCTGAAGAAGCAGATGAAGAAGAAATCCTCCTGATATCCGATGATTTCGTTATTTCGGAAGAAGACTATATTCACAAAAAATCGAAAGAGAAGAACAACGCTTTTGTAAAATTGGAAAATGACCCAAGAATAACAAAGGTAGGGCGTTTCATACGTAAATACAGCATTGATGAACTACCACAGCTTATCAATATCCTCAAAGGAGATATGTCTATAGTAGGTAATCGCCCTCTCCCACTTTACGAAGCAGAGTTACTGACCAGCGATGAACATATCGACCGGTTCATGGGACCCGCCGGACTTACCGGACTATGGCAGGTTGAAAAAAGAGGTGAAGCAGGCAAACTCTCTGCGGAAGAACGCAAGCAACTGGATATCCAATATGCAAAAACATTCTCCTTCGGACTGGACATAAAAATCATTCTGAAAACAGTTACTGCATTTGTTCAAAAAGAGAACGTATAACTCATTCACTACAGAATGGATAACTTTATCTACATAACAGATGATTTTTTATTTTTTTGTATAGGACTTTTGCTCCTATATCTTTTCATATTGGTTGTTGCTTCACATTTCAAACGAACAAATTACCCTAAAGCTCAAAAACAATATCATTGCGCTATATTGGTTCCAGCCGGAAGTCTTCTTCCTTCAATGTATCAAGAAGCATATGAGTTCATCACATACAAAGACTTGTTGGAAGCAATTCATTCATTGGATAAAGAACGATATAAGTTAGTTATTCTTCTTTCTGACAAGAGCAGTTCTTTATCATCCCATTTTCTAGAAAAGATTTATAATGCCTACGATGCCGGAATACAAGCCATACAACTACATACAGTTGTCAATGAACATAAAGGAATTCGAAAACATTTTCATGTCCTATCCGAAGAAATAAACAATAGTCTCTTCAGATCAGGAAATACTCAGATCGGCTTTTCTTCAAACCTCTTCGGAACCAATATGGCTTTTGACCTGGAATGGCTACAAAAGAATCAAAAAACTGCCAGAACAAATCTCGAACGAAAGTTATTCAAACAGAATATATATATTGAATACCTACCTGACGTAATTGTATACTGTGATTCAGCTCCTGTTTATCCTTATCGCAGACGCATACGAAAGACTCTCTCTTATCTATTGCCATCTCTATTAGAGGGAAACTGGAATTTCTGTAACCGCATAGCCCAACAACTGATCCCTTCTCCGATAAAATTGTGTACCTTTGTCAGCATCTGGACTTTATTGATAACAGGATACAGCTGGACTTCGTCGCTCAAATGGTGGATATTGCTCTTAGGATCGGCAATAACATACAGCCTGGCAATACCGGATTATTTAGTAGAAGATAAAAAAAAGCAAAAACATTCAATATGGAGAAAAAGACACTAAAACAGCGAATCAAACAGAATCCAGCATTAAAAAAAGCTGTACACCGTTTTATTATGCATCCTGTAAAAACACGTCCCAACTGGTGGATACGACTCTTCTATTTTGTATATCTGAAACGTGGAAAAGGTTCCGTTATTTATCGCAGTGTCCGCAAAGACCTTCCTCCTTTCAATCAGTTCTCGTTAGGATGTTATTCAGTAGTAGAGGATTTCTGCTGCCTTAATAATGCGGTGGGAGACTTATTTATTGGAGATTATACCCGTATCGGACTGGGAAATACCCTAATCGGTCCGGTTCGCATAGGAAACCATGTGAATCTTGCCCAGAATATAACAGTCACAGGACTTAATCACAATTATCAAGATGCGGAGAAATTAATCGATGAACAGGGAGTAAGTACCCAACCCGTTACTATTGAAGATGATGTGTGGATAGGAGCAAATTCTGTCATACTACCGGGAGTAATTCTAGGAAAACACAGTGTAGTAGCTGCCGGAAGCGTTGTCAGCCGCTCCATCCCGGCATACTCTATCTGTGCCGGATGCCCTGCAAAAGTGATCAAATCCTATGATTTCGCAACCAAAGAGTGGAAAAAAGTAAAATGATACCTACCTCTAATTATTAATAGTGAGAACAACTACGCAATATACCTCATAAAGGGGATTGTGACAGATACTGAAACACACTATCTTTGCAGTATCAGAATTGAATTAATTAGTCATAATTTTATTACGTAGCCACATTTAAGTAAAAAATGAAATAGAGTCCCGCCGAAGCGATTTCGTCGGGATTTTGTTTTTATATCGATTCTTTAGGATCAATCCGAAACCCCGGTTGTTTTCAGTTTGTTTCTTTTCCGGTGCCCCGCATTTATAAACAAAAAAACGAGTCAATTCCTAAAAGGGAACCACTCGCCACAGCATCAGAAAAGCCAGGAAGGCTTTTCTTTTATTACCTCAATTCCTGAAAACCAATCTTCTTTTTACCTTTTAAACTTCTTACCTATTGTTATCCTTTTTACCTTTTACCAAAAAATGTCCTATTGAACACTAAAAAATTTAATACCTTTATTATTTAAATCTAATACCTTAATAATCTTTTCTTTTACCTTTTAAACTAATAGCAATTTCTCAACTGCTCTGCAAAGGTACGAAAAGTTTCCGTGTTCGCAAACGGTTTCAGATTTTATAACATAATTTGAAGGTTATAAATCCTTCACTTCATTAAGTGTAACAAGCTTATTTACAATGGCATAAATAGTCAATCCAGCCGCACTATGTATCTGTAGCTTTTTGCTGATATTTCTACGGTGAGTAATAACAGTATGGATAGATAAAAACAGATTTTCCGCAATCTCCTTATTTGTCATGCCTTTCACCACACAAATCACGATCTCTTTCTCTCGTTGACTAAGCGCTTCCTGACTGTCAACCTCCTCTTCTTCCGAAACCAGATTCAGCAGTCCATGAATCTTTTTAGAAAGAATATCCAAGTCATCGAAGATGGAAATAGACTCATCGTATTTACTCAGCAAAGAGGCATCTACGAAAGAACTAACCAAGGCAATCAAACGTATTTTCTTGCCAGCAGTTTCTTCCCGGAACCGACTCACATCAAAGTAATCACCAAAAGCAGGATTTACAATCAACATTTCCGGGTACTGCGTACGCAGACAATCATTCAGAGCTTCAACTGAAAGTAATTCAATAGGCTGCACCTTCACATTAGGAAGGCGCTTCAAGGCAGCGGTCAGCCCCCCTCGAATAATTACTGAGGTTTCGGCAATCGCTATTCGAACGGCTTCGTTATTTTTCATTTTCCCTAATCCTCCTTTCCAGCTTCAGAATGGCAGGAACAAAAATATAATCTTCAACTTTACAATGAGATTCCAAACCGGCCTCACAAGCATATATATCGAAAAGAGCCGCGTTCAGCAGATTCTCATTAGCTTTGGCTGGACAATATTTAATGATGATATTCTTCAGTTCTGTCAGCTTCTCTCCCACTTGGTCATGATGTTTGGAGAATGTGCTGATCTGATAATTTCTGGGAGCATTGCCATTTATCAGCGCATCCACATACTTAAATACCGTTTTCTCTTCGTAGTCCATATGCTTACGCACTTCCCGTGTATATTCATCGAAGAATTTGAGGATCAGAAAAGCGACGTCATCCTGTGAGCAGTCAATTGCTTCAATCAATTTACGACGAATCGCAGGGAGAGAAAAGTCCAGGAAATAAATATGGGCTTGCCGCAGATAATCAATCAGCGCAGGAATAGAAATATCCTCACTGCTTCCATCCATTCGGGAGAAACCTTCAGACATAAAATTGACTACAATCAGGAAAGTCCGGCAATCTACTCCATTGAGCTCACAGACTTCTTTCACTGTCTTGTCACCAAATCCCAACGAAAGACCGAAACGGCTCATCACTTGTAACAAGGAATAGTTATCACTGATGAGATCGATCATCTTATCAGTTGGTTTGTATTTTTGCAAATTATCCATTTACACCTATTTATATTAGCGACTGCAAAGAAACGGAATATTTCGAGGATATGCAATCACCACAAATAGGTATTTTCGCTGTTTACAGTTTTCCAAATACTAATTACATGTTACTAATTTATAACAGGAGTGTAGGCTGGCTATTCTTTTTTTAGTAATTTTGTCGCTATCAATCTGTAATCAGTAATTCATAATTAAAAATATGGCAAACGAACTCGAACTGAAATACGGCTGCAACCCGAATCAAAAGCCTGCCCGTATCTTCATGAAAGAAGGCGAACTACCTATTGAGGTATTAAACGGACGCCCCGGTTATATCAATCTGTTGGATGCATTCAACAGTTGGCAACTAGTAAAAGAACTGAAAGAAGCTACCGGCCTTCCGGCGGCTGCATCATTCAAACACGTCAGCCCGGCAGGGGCTGCTGTTGCCGTAGAAATGAGCGACACGCTGAAGAAAATCTATTTTGTAGATGATGTAAAACTATCGCCACTGGCTACTGCCTATGCACGTGCACGTGGTGCCGACCGTATGTCTTCTTACGGAGACTTTATCGCACTGTCCGACACTTGTGACGAAGAAACAGCACGCATCATCAATCGTGAAGTATCTGATGGTGTAATTGCACCTGATTATACTCCCGAAGCCCTGGAAATTCTAAAAAACAAAAGAAAAGGAACTTACAATGTCATCAAAATAGATCCGGCTTACCGTCCGGCCCCTATTGAGCATAAAGATGTTTTTGGAGTTACTTTTGAGCAAGGCAGAAACGAGCTGAAAATAGACGAGAGTCTTTTGAAAGAAATGCCTACGCAAAACAAAGAAATTCCGGCTGAAGCAAAGCGTGACCTGATTATTGCACTAATCACCTTAAAATATACACAATCCAATTCCGTATGCTATGCAAAAGACGGACAAGCGATTGGTATCGGTGCCGGACAACAGTCACGTATCCACTGTACACGCCTTGCCGGAAACAAAGCTGATATCTGGTATCTCCGCCAACACCCGAAAGTGATGAATCTGCCCTGGATTGAAAAGATCCGCCGCGCAGACCGTGACAATACGATTGACGTTTATATCTCAGAAGATCACGACGATGTATTAGCAGAAGGTATCTGGCAGCAATTCTTCACAGAAAAGCCGGAAGTGCTGACCCGTGAAGAGAAACGTGCGTGGCTGGATACAATGACAGGAGTGGCTTTAGGCTCTGACGCATTCTTCCCTTTCGGAGACAATATCGAACGCGCGCATAAAAGCGGTGTAAGCTATATCGCACAGCCGGGTGGTTCTGTACGCGATGACCATGTTATCAGTACTTGCGACAAGTATAATATGGCGATGGCATTCACAGGTATTCGCCTGTTCCACCATTAAAAAGGATTGGTCTCAACTAATTTACAGTTCCATATTCTATTTTATCCCCATTTATAATGAGAATGAAGCAATTATTCCATTATAAATGGGGATTTTCTATGTCTCCGATACCCTCTATCTTTGCACCATCACATTAAAATAGAATCAAAGATGAATAAAATTGGAGTATTTTATGGTTCCACAACCGGAACAACAGAAGACCTCGCCCGTCGGATTGCAGAAAAACTAGAAGTTCCTTCCACACATATTTATGATGTATCCAAACTCACTGAAGCTTTGGTTAATGAATATGATGTATTGGTATTAGGTAGCTCCACATGGGGAGCCGGAGAATTACAGGACAACTGGTATGACGGAGTTAAAGTTTTAAAGAAATGCGACCTGTCTCACAAACATGTAGCCTTGTTTGGTTGCGGTGATTCCGATTCTTACAGTGATACTTTCTGTGATGCCATCGGAATTCTTTATGAAGAGTTGAAAGGCACTCATTGCAAGTTTTGTGGAGCAGTAGACACTGCCGGTTATACATTCGATTCTTCTACCGCTGTCGTGAACGGTAAATTCGTGGGTCTCCCACTCGACGAAGTCAATGAAGACGGTCAGACCGATGAACGTATCAGCACATGGGCTGAACAAATAAAGCAAGAAATCAGCTAATCTTTATCTCCATATTAAATAACAGTTTGCATTATGGCTACCGAAAGAATCATTCCCGGAGAAATCCGGATTTTCCTCAACCACATTTATGAGTTCAAGAAAGGCGTACGCAATATGGTACTCTATACGATGAGCAGAGAGCACGAAGAATTTGCTATCCGCCGGCTGAAGAATCAGAAGATCAGTTATATGATACAAGAAGTAGGTACTAACAAGATTAACCTGTTTTTTGGCAAGCCCGAATGCATGGAAGCCATGCGGCACATCATCATTCGTCCCTTAAACCAACTGACAGCTGAGGAAGATTTCATTCTGGGAGCCATGCTGGGATATGACCTTTGCCAACAATGCAAGCGGTATTGTAATAAAAAAGAAGGCATAAAGATAGCCGTTTAAAAAATAACTTTTGCATTGTTAGCTTTGTTTTGTATGTAGTTTGTCTCGAGTAGAATCGTTTCATAAAAACAGGTTTCCTTTAGAACATTTTCCATTGGAAACTTGTTTAATAAGAAACGATTCTCTCAACAACAAACTAACAACAAGCAGTATGGTGACACAGCAACAAGAACAAACCAAAGCCTACGTACTTGCAGGTATTTTCACTCTTTCACTACGATTGATAGTCGGCTGGACTTACTTCTCAGCTTTCTGGCGCAGACTTGTCCTCGAAAACAAGCTCATTCCGGACAGCAGCGGATACATCGGAGAAAAATTCAATCATTTCCTTCCCAACTCTATTGGTATCAAACCCATTATTGAATACCTGGTCAGCACCCCCGATTTACTTTGGTGGGCAATGCTTATTTTCACTTTAGTAGAAGGCGTTGTCGGGCTCCTTTATATGCTTGGTTTCTTCACCAGGTTAATGAGCATCGGTGTATTCAGCCTGGCATTCGGTATTCTCCTAGGCTCCGGCTGGCTAGGTACTACCTGTCTTGACGAATGGCAAATCGGCATTTTGGGAGTAGCCGCAGGGTTTACCATTTTCCTGTCCGGAGGCGGAAAGTATTCATTAGATCATTTGTTCCAATCCAAACTGTCCAAAAAGAAATGGCTTGTATGGCTCACCTCCGGTGAACTCCCGCTACCTATTAAGCAATTCAGTAAAGTGGCGATAACCGGAGCGATACTACTTTTCATTCTTACCCTATATACCAATCAAGAATTTCACAATGGTGTGTGGGGACCGCTACATAATAAATCAGTCAAACCAAAACTGGAGATATCCAATGCAGATATCCACAATGATGCCCTCAACTTTAAAGTATACCGTATAGAAGGTGCGGATGTATACGGATCATTCCTTATAGGTATTACTTTAAAAGATTCCAGAGGAAAGACCATACTTCAAAAAGATGGAGAAGAACTTTCCCGATTCCCTCTTACCGGAATTAAAAATGACTATATAGCCAAGGTAACTCCGGGCAAGCACAGCCTGATCATTCCGTTAGGGAGTAAAGCAACCCTTACAATAAAAGACAGCAGTCTACAGAATTTACCCAAAGGCAGGTATGAACTTACTTTGACAGACATAAGCGGGATAACCTGGAAGCAAGATATTACTGTCGATTAAGTAAAATCAGCAGCATCTGAAAACAAACAGAAGGTGGATATCAGTAAACTATAGATTGCCACAAGAATAGAATTCCCTCTGTTTCGCAAGCCAATGTTCCTCCACATTTTCTCCACTATAACATTCCTACGACATCGATTATCTATTTCAGTGTGAATTTTCCACCAGGTGAGATGCATAGCCATGCTAAGACTCACTCTAAAAGCTAAAATACAAAGTGTCACTTTTGACACTTTGTATTTTAGCTTCCCCATAGCTTCCATATTTCCGGTCTATCATCATACCCGATATTTTTATTCGACTCCAGAGCGTTAGAGATTTATCAGTATCACTCCTTTATGACATAAGACTCGTCACTCTGCACACTTTTTCTTTCGCTTTCCGCTCTCAATGCGAACTAATTTACCAAATATCTTCCCTTCTGCACTATCTGATTCAACCGACATAACGAATGAAATAGAAGAAAGAATGTTTTGAAACAGTACATTTTTACTCATTTTCAAGATACTGACGCTATCTTACAAGCATAGTTACGCTATTTACCAAGCATAGTGACGCTATCCGCCAAGCATAGTTACTCTATTTGTTCCTTATACTTACTCTATATTTCGTCTGACCTCGCTCTTCACCCCAACTCCCCCCCTACCTGAAGTACTCTGAGAGCCGGGCATAAAATAGAAAGCTTGGTTCTTGAAAGGTGCAGCCCCCTATTTGAAGCTTTTTATGATAATCAGGAGAAAGAAAAACACCGCTATTGAAATCAAAATGCAACCATATAGCAGAATATGCAAACCAATCGACTTTTTCATCTCTCCTATTAAGCAGATCGTTGCCCTTCAGTTTCTTTTTTATATCAATTTATCTTATTCACAAAATAAAAACAGACAAAATCAATATAATGAGCCAAAAGAATACTTATCTTTGTCCCATCAAGAACTAAACACTTAAAGATATGAAAAACAAATATCTACTAAGCCTTCTGGCAGCTCTCGGATTCTCCGGATGCAGCAATAACAACGTTTGGGATGAGCCTTGTTATTACGGTCCCGGTCCCGACTGGACTCCCGATGTCAAACTAACCACTCAGGTACAAAATGAAGATGAGGACACCATCAATGGAATCCGCGTAGTAGCCAGCTACAAAAATCAAAATGATTCATTAATTACAGATACTGCCTACACAGAATCACACGAGATAGACAACTACACGGTAAGCGGCATAGCAACCAGTACACTAAAATTCAAAGAGTACCCTCCCAAAAACAGTGAAATATACCTTGAGTATACCGATGTAGACGGTGAGAAGAATGGTGCATACCAGCAAAAAACAATAAAAATGCAGGAGCTCGGACAAGACAGAAAAGTCACCTTAATAAAAGAAGAAAAAAAAGAAGAAGAGGAAACTAAAGAATGAAACGTATCATTCCCTTATCTCCGCGTCGATGGCTGGCTTTAGAGATATTCCGCCGGATGAAACGCGAAAGAATAGAAGAACATCCCCTCAGACAACTATTTTGGGAATGTACATTACGCTGCAACGTACGTTGTCGCCATTGTGGTAGCGACTGCAAATCTTCTCCTTCTACTCCGGATATGCCTTTGGAAGATTTCCTGAAAGTACTGGACAGCATAGCCACACACACCGATCCGCATAACGTATTTGTAATCATCTCAGGCGGTGAACCGACCGTACGTGAAGATCTTGAAACTTGTGCCAAAGAAATAGCCCGACGAGGTTATCCGTGGGGAATGGTATGCAACGGACTTTACCTCACACGCCAACGGCTACACAACTTAATCCGCAACGGTATGAGCAGCATATCCATCAGCCTTGACGGACTGGAAGATGTACACAACTGGATGCGCCGCCATCCCGAAAGTTTCGACCGTGCAGTGAATGCCATACGCGAAATTACAGCCATTCCTGAACTGACATTCGATGTCATTACCTGTGTCACCCGCCGTAGCCTGCCACAATTGTCGGCCATGAAAAAGCTGCTTATCAGTCTCGGAGTCAAACGATGGAGAGTATCTACCATCTTTCCGGTAGGACGAGCCGCCGAAGAACCGGAATTTCGCATGAACGGAGAAGAATTAAAACAAGTACTCGACTTCATCCGCGACACCCGAAAAGAAGGAATAATCCGAGCCAGTTATGCCTGCGAAGGTTTCCTGGGAAATTACGAAGGTGAAGTACGGAACACACCTTTCTTTTGTAGCGCCGGAGTTTCAGTAGGTTCCGTCTTGATTGACGGTTCCATCAGCGCTTGTAGCAGTATCCGCTCCAACTATCACCAGGGCAATATCTATCAAGACGACTTCTGGGAAGTATGGCAAACGAGATTCCAACCTTACCGTGACCGTTCATGGATGAAAAAGGACGAATGTGCCCGGTGTAAATACTTCCGCTATTGCCAGGGCAACGGTATGCATTTGAGAGATAATGAAGGAAAACTGTTGGTATGCCATCTGAACAGATTGACGGAAGATTCTGCCAAATGACAGAGACAAAACAGTTTATAATATAAATGTCCGGTTTACCGTTATAATCGTTATATTGGCAGATAACCACACGATATAAACCCACCATATATAGTTACTAACTCCCCCAAGAATACCCATTTCAGGTGATTGCATGAAATCGTAAAAGCCTCTATCTTTGCAGTATCAGAATTGAATTAATTAGT